>NZ_JAQMYQ010000036.1:0-57566 GCF_028369275.1 Mitsuaria sp. RG | reverse complement strand
GTCGCCAGCGCCTGTCAGCCACCTGAGGCGCGGATTACAGATTTGTCAGGCAACGGCCTCGCCACTCTCCAGGTCGCGCATCAGCAGGCCGAACTCCAGCGACACCTGCTCGGGAATCGGCAGGTACACCACATGGCCGTCGCCCGGCGCCACCCCGATGGCCTGCTGCTGGCGGTCGCACAGGCGGTGCAGGTCGAAGTGGTAGTTGCCGCGCGGGGTCATCAGCTCCAGGTGATCGCCCACCGCGAAGCGGTTCTTTACCTTCACTTCGGCCAGGCCGTCCACGCGCACACCGGTCAGTTCGCCGACGAACTGCTGGCGCTCGGACACCGAGTTGCCGCGCTGGTAGTTCTGGTACTCGTCGTGCACGTGGCGGCGCAGGAAACCTTCGGTGTAGCCGCGCTGGGCGAGGGACTCGAGGTTGCTCATCAGGCTGCGGTCGAACGGCCGTCCGGCCACGGCGTCGTCGATGGCCTGGCGGTAGGACTGCACGGCGCGGGCACAGTAGAAGTGCGACTTGGTGCGGCCTTCGATCTTCAGCGAGTGCACGCCCATCCGGGCCAGGCGCTCGACGTGCTGGATCGCGCGCAGGTCCTTGGCGTTCATGATGTAGGTGCCGTGCTCGTCCTCGAAGGCGGGCATCTCTTCGCCGGGGCGGTTGGACTCCTGGAGCAGGAACACCTGTTCGGTCGGTGCGCCGAGGCCCAGGGTCGGCTCGCATTCACGAACGATGTCGCCCGTGGCGTTTTCGCTGGCCGGGGTGGCCTGGTACTTCCAGCGGCAGGCATTGGTGCAGGTGCCCTGGTTGGCGTCGCGCTTGTTCATGTAGCCCGACAGCAGGCAGCGCCCTGAATACGCCATGCACAACGCACCATGCACGAAGACTTCCAGCTCCATTTCCGGCACCTGGTGGCGGATTTCCTCGATCTCTTCCAGCGACAGCTCCCGTGACAGGATCACCCGGGTCAGCCCCATGCCTTGCCAGAACTGCACGCTGGCCCAGTTCACCGTGTTGGCCTGGACCGACAGGTGGATCGGCATCTGCGGGAAGTGCTGGCGCACCAGCATGATCAGCCCCGGGTCGGACATGATCAGCGCATCCGGGCCCATCTCGATCACCGGCGCCAGGTCCTTGAGGAAGGTCTTGAGCTTGGCGTTGTGCGGGGCGATGTTGACCACCACGTAGAAGCGCTTGCCCTGGGCCTGCGCCTCCTGGATGCCCAGGGCCAGGTTGGCGTGGTCGAACTCGTTGTTGCGCACCCGCAGGCTATAGCGCGGTTGGCCGGCATAGACCGCGTCGGCGCCGTAGGCGAAGGCGTAGCGCATGGTCTTGAGGGTGCCGGCGGGGGCGAGCAGTTCGGGCTTGGCGGGAGAGTTCATGGTGCGCACCGGGGCAAAAGGCGCGGATGCTAAGACGGCTGCACTGTGCAGGTATTGATCTGGATCAACGGCACTTTTGCCGATGCGCGGAGCACTAAACAGTTGAGCCCCCGAGGAATGCCCATGAACGAAAGTGTATTGCAGAACAAAGCCCTGACCGTGCTGCTGGCACTGGTGACCATCGCCTTCATCTGGATCCTGCTGCCGTATTCCGGCGCGATCTTCTGGGCGGTGATCCTCGGCATTCTATTCTCTCCGTTGCAACGCCATCTGCTGCTGCGCCTGGGCGGGCGGCGCAACCTGGCCACGGCGACGGCGCTGGCCACCTGCCTGCTGGTCGCCGTGCTGCCGGTGATCATCATCAGTGCCTTGCTGGTGCAGGAGGGCGCGGCGCTGTACCAACGCATCGAAAGCGGCCAGCTGGACATTGCCGGCTATATCGAGCGTGGCAAGGATATGCTGCCTGTCTATGCCCAGCATTTCCTCGACCGCATGGGCATGGGCAACCTCGATGGCCTGCGCGACAAGATCACCAAGTGGGCCACCCAGGGCAGCCAGTTCCTCGCCGGCCAGGCGTTCAGCTTCGGCCAGGGTACCTTCGAGTTCCTGGTGAGCTTCGGCATCATGCTCTACCTGCTGTTCTTCTTCCTGCGCGAGGGCGCGGAGGTGGCGCGCAAGGTGCGCCAGGCGGTGCCGCTGCCCGAGCAGCAGAAGCGCCGCCTGCAGTTGAAGTTCAAGCGCGTGGTGCGGGCCACGGTCAAGGGCAACCTGCTGGTGGCGATCACCCAGGGGGCGCTGGGTGGGCTGATCTTCTGGGTGCTGGGCATTCCCAGCGTGCTGGTGTGGGCGGTGCTGATGGCGTTCCTGTCGCTATTGCCGGCGGTGGGCGCGGGGATCGTCTGGGGACCGGTGGCACTGTATTTCCTGCTGACCGGGGCGATCTGGCAGGGGATCGTGCTGACGGCGTTCGGCGTGCTGGTGATCGGGTTGGTGGACAACCTGCTACGGCCGATCCTGGTGGGCAAGGATACGCGGATGCCGGATTACCTGGTGCTGGTGTCGACCTTGGGCGGGTTGGCGGTGTTCGGGCTCAATGGCTTCGTGATCGGGCCGTTGATCGCGGCGTTGTTCATTTCCAGCTGGGCGATCTTTGCCTCGACCAAGCCGCAGGTGCAACTGCCATCCTGAAAGGGCCATTCGCGGGTAAACCTGCTCCCACAGGGCACTGCACGAAACCTGTGGGAGCGGGTTTACCCGCGAATGGGCTGCATCGTAGCCCCAAGCTATTTATCGGAAACTGTAGGAAACCCCCGCATACACCCCGAACCCTTCCCCCGGCGTCGAGCGGGCGATGTCCTGCCCGGCATCGTTGTACCCCGGTGTCACCGTCGCCGCATACCGCTTGTTGGTCAGGTTGCGCAGGTCGAGCCAGGTCTGCCAGTCCCGTTTCGGCGAATCCCAGCCCAGGCGCGCGCCGAGCAGGGCGTAGGCATCGGCGTGGTAGCTGTTGGCGTAGTCCACCTGCACCTTGGAGGCCATCTGCGTGTTCACCCCGGCGTAGAAACCGCTCGGCCAGTCGTAGCGCAGTTCGGCCTGGTAGTAGTGCATGGGGATGCCAGGCAGGCGGTTGTCGCCGAACTTGTCGTCGTCACGGTAGTGGAAGTCGCTGAAGGTGTAGGCCTGGCGCAGGCTGAGCTTGCCGGTGCCGGGTTGCTCCCAGAGCAGGCTGTCCAGGCCGGCCTCGATGCCCTGGTGCACGGTGGGGCTGGCATTGAACTCCTTGAACGGCAGACCCTGCACGACTTCCACGTTCAACAGTTCGTGGCGTACCTGGGCGTAGTACCAGGCCAGGTCCCAATGCCCCAGTGCCGAGTCGCCGCGGGCACCCAGCTCGAGGGTGGTGGCGGTCTGGTTCTGCATCTTCATGGGCTGGTTGGCGACCGGCGCACTCCAGACCAGCGACCACGGGTGCGGCGGCTCCACCGAGCGACTGAGGTTGCCGTAGACCTGCAGGTCAGGGCGGATGTCGTAACGCAGGCCCAGGCGTGGGGCGTAGTCCCAGTCATGCTGGCTGACCTTGCCGCCACTGGTCGGGTAGGTGACGTCGCTTTCGCGGCGGGTATAGATCATCGCCAGGCCCGTGCTCAGCCACAGGTTCGGGATCAGCTCCAGGTCGTTGCCCGCATGCAGCACGGTATCCGAACCCTGGTAGCTGAAATCGCGGCTGCGGGCGCCGAAGTTGTCGCCGCCGGGGCGAGCGAACTGCGAGGCGCCGCTGTTGGGCAGGTGCTTGGTGGTACGCCAACCGAGGGTGGTCTTGCTCTCATGGCCGGACAGGGTGTCGCGACGCAAGTAGTTCAGCGTGCCGCTGACATCGGTGTAGGCGACCTTAAGGCGCATCGGGCCTTCGCGCAGGTCCATGGGGTAGTCGTGATAGACCAGCCCCGCCTCCAGGCGTGAATCGTCATCCAGGAAGAAGGTGGTCTTGTTGCCCACCCAGGTGCTGCCCGGTTGCGGGCGGCTGTCGTCGCGGGCCAGGTACGCCGGATTGGCGGCACGGGGATGGTGCTTGATCTGGTCCTTGGTCAGGCGCCCGGCCAGGTCGTTCTCGGTTTCCCGGTAGCGCAGGTAGAAGCGCGTCTCCAGGTTTGGGTTGAAGCGGTAGCCGATGTTGGCGGCGATGCCCTTGGCGCTGCCGCTGCTGTGATCCTGGTAGCCGTCGTACTCGGCATCGGTCAGGGCCACGTAGTAGTCGAGGTTGCCCAGCACCTGCCCGGAGCTGATGTGCCGGCGCTGGTAGCCACGGCTGCCGACTTCGTAGCGCACCTGCAAGGGCGCGGCATCGTAGCCGGTGTGGGTCACGTAGTTGATCGCGCCGCCCAGGGCCAGCGAGCCCTGGTCGAAGCCGTTGGCGCCGCGCAGCACTTCGGCGCGGCTCAACCACAGCGGTTCTAACAGTTCATAGGGCGTGCCGCCCGGGCCGGTCAGCGGCAGGCCGTCGAACATTGTGTACACGCCCGAGCCGTGGGCGCCCGGCGCGCGGTTGATGCCCGAACCACGGATCGACAGCTTGATGCCATCGTTGCCCGCCGACTGGGCGAATACGCCAGGCTGGTAGGCCAGTACGTCCTGGTTGCTGGCCACCCGGCCCTGGCCGACCTTGTCCATGTCCACCAGGTTGCTGGCACCGGGGATCTCGCGCAGGTGCTCGGCGGCGGCTTCCAGTTCGGATTGCTGCCGGTCCTGGATCAGCACCTGGTCGAGTTCGACGCGATTGGCGGCCTGGGCGGTGCCAGCGACGAACAGGGCCAGCAGGGAGTAGGGGAGGGTGGGGCGCATGGGGGCGGGGTTCCAGATCGAGTGCGGGAGTCTGACGCTGCAAAGGGCAGACGAAGCACAGTGGTCGATCTGTAATACCGCAGTGGCTTCTTCGCGGGTAAATCGCAGCGGCGCACCGCCGCTCCCACAGGCATAGCGCGTGGCTTGAGGGCCGCGCGGTCGCTGTGGGAGCGGCTTCAGCCGCGAACACCGGCGCAGCCGGTGCCAGGCACCGCGTCGCCTGCTTCGCGGGTAAACCCGCTCCCACAGGGATCGCGCCAGATTCTAAAAATTGAGCAAGACAGTTGCTCCCACAGGTAAAGCGCTGACCGTTGGAAATGGTGGTGATCCTGTGGGAGCGTCGGTGCGCCGCTGCGATTTACCCGCGAAGAAGCCAGTGATTTCCTTCAGGCAAAAAGAAACCCCGCCGAGGCGGGGTTACTTTCACATCGTGCAGCCGATCAACCGATCAGTTGCAGACCCGCCTGCTGCACCATCTCCAGCAACGGCTGCGGGTACACGCCCAGCACGAAGGCGAGGATGGCAATGGCCAGCAGCATCACGCCGCCGGTGCGCTGTTCCCACTTCAGCGGGGCGTCGTGGCGACGCAGGTTCGGCTCGACCAGGTACAGGGTGACCATGACGCGCAGGTAGTAGTACACGCCGATGGCGCTGCCGATCACCAGGGCGCCGACCAGCCACCACAGGTGCGACTCGACGCCGGTGGCGATGATGTAGAACTTGCCGATGAAGCCCGCGGTCAACGGGATACCGGCCAGCGAGAGCATCATCACGGTCAGCACGGCGGTCAGGTACGGACGGCGCCAGAACAGGCCGCGGTACTCGTACAGGGCGTCGGCGTCACGGCCGGCGTACGGCGAGGACATCAGGGTGATCACGCCGAAGGCGCCGAGGCTGGTGATCACGTAGGTGACCAGGTACACGCCCATGGCTTCCAGGGCCAGGCCCTTGCTGGCGACCAGGGCGATGACCAGGTAGCCGAAGTGGGCGATGGACGAGTAACCGAGCAGACGCTTGAGGTTGCTCTGGGTCAGCGCCAGCAGGTTGCCGATGATGATCGAGGCGACCGCGATCACCGCCAGCACGGTGCTCAGCACGCCGCTGCTGGCGGCGGGGGAGAGCATGAACAGGCGTACCACGACGGCAAACACCGCGACCTTGCTGGCGGTGGCCAGGAACGCGGCGACCGGCGCCGGGGCGCCTTCGTACACGTCCGGGGTCCACAGGTGGAACGGCACCAGCGACAGCTTGAAGGCCAGGCCCACCAGCATCATGCCCAGGCCCAACTGCGCCAGCAGGCTCGGCATGCTGGTGGCGGCCAGGGCCTTGCCCAGCTGGTCGAAGGTCAGCGCGCCGGCATCGGCGTACAGCAGCGCCATGCCGAACAGCAGGAAGGCGGAACCGGCGGCCGACAGCACCATGTACTTGATGCCGGCTTCCAGCGAGCGCTTGTTGAAGAAGGCGTACGCCACCAGGCCGTAGACCGGCACCGACAGCAGCTCCAGGCCGATGAACAGGCCCGCCAGGTGGTTGGCGCTGACCAGCACCAGGCCACCCAGTGCCGACATCAGCAGCAGCAGGTACAGCTCTTCACGGTTGCCCGGGAAGCCCTTGGAACCCTCGCCCAGATAGGCGTGGGCAAGGGTGACGCAGGCCAGGGTGGCCACCAGGATGATCGCCATGTACAGGCAGGCGAACTTGTCGATGGTCACAAGCGACGTGACCGCCAGCGGCGCGACTTTAAGTGCCGGCAGGATCGACAGCAGGGCCAGGTTCAGGCCCACGGTGGACAGCAGGAAGGTCTGCGAGTGGTTGCGTTTCCAGGCGATCGCCAGCATCACCACCACCGTGGTGATGGTGGTGATCAGCATCGGCGCCAATGCGATGAAGTGTTGAGTGGTGAATTCCATAGCGCTCTTACCGGGCCGAAGCGAGTTGAGTGAAAGCGGAACCGAGCCACTGCTGCACACCGCTCATGGTGGCGGCAGAGGTGTCCAGGAACGGCTGCGGATACACGCCCAGCAGGATCAGCAGGCCCGCCAGGCCCAGCACCATGATCAGCTCGCGACCGTCCATGCCGGCCAGCACGGTGTCGGCCTTGGCCGGACCGAAGTAGGCGCGGTGGATCATGATCAGCGAGTACACCGAACCGAAGACCAGGCCGGTGGTGGCGATCACGGTGATCCATGGGACGTGGGCGAAGCTGCCGATCAGGATCAGGAACTCGCCGACGAAGTTGCCGGTGCCCGGCAGGCCCAGCGACGCGGCGGCGAAGAACAGGCTGATGGCCGGAAGATACGCGATGCGGTGCCACAGGCCACCCATCTCGCGCATGTCACGGGTGTGCAGGCGCTCGTACAGCTGGCCGGCCAGGATGAACAGCGCGGCGGCCGACAGGCCGTGGGCCAGCATCTGGATCACCGCGCCCTGCAGGGCCTGCTGGCTGCCGGAGTAGATGCCGATCAGCACGAAGCCCATGTGCGAGACGCTGGAGAAGGCCACCAGGCGCTTGATGTCGGTTTGCGCGAAGGCCAGGAAGGCACCGTAGAAGATACCGATCAGGCCCAGGGTCATGGCGATCGGCGCGAACTCGGCCGAGGCGTTCGGGAACAGCGGCAGGGCGAAGCGCAGCAGGCCGTAGGCCGCGGTCTTCAGCAGGATGCCCGCGAGGTCCACGGAACCTGCGGTCGGTGCCTGGGCGTGAGCGTCAGGCAGCCAGGAGTGGAACGGCACCACCGGCAGCTTCACCGCGAAGGCGATGAAGAAGCCCAGCATCAGGATGTACTCGACGCCGGCTGGCAGCTCGGCCTTGAGCAGGTCGCTGTAGTTGAAGGTGATCACGCCGGTGCTGTTGTAGTTGACCAGCACCAGGCCGAGGATCGCCACCAGCATGATCAGGCCGCTGGCCTGGGTGAAGATGAAGAACTTGGTCGCCGCGTAGATCCGGGTCTTCTTGCCGTCGGAGGAGCTGTGACCCCAGAGCGCGATGAGGAAGTACATCGGCACCAGCATCATTTCCCAGAAGAAGAAGAACAGGAACAGGTCCAGGGCCAGGAACACACCGACCACGCCGCCGAGGATCCACATCAGGTTGAGGTGGAAGAAGCCGACGTGGCGCTGGATCTCTTTCCACGAGCACAGCACCGACAGCACACCGAGCAGGCCGGTGAGCAGGATCATCAGCAGCGACAGGCCGTCGAGGGCCAGGTGGATGCTGATGCCGAAGCGCTTGATCCACTCGACTTTGTACTCGAGGGCCCAGGCGGGCTCCGCGCCAGGGGCCGGAGCCAGGGTGTAGTTGCCGTTCGCCCACAGCCACAGGCCGATGCCAAGCAGCAGGGACATGGTCAGCAGCGCGATCCAGCGCGGCAGGGTGGAGCCGAAGCGCTCACCCAGCCAGCACAGGAAGCCGCCGATGAAGGGGATCAGGATCAGCCAAGGCAAAATCATGACGGGTTGGTTTCCTTTGGCAAAGTCGCAAGATTCATAGTCATACCGCGGCCACTACCACGGCACCGAGCACCAGCACGGCGCCGACGGCGATCGAGGCGGTGTACCAGCGCAGCTGGCCGGTCTCGGTCTTGCTCATGGCGACGTGACCGCCGCGAGCCAGGCGAGGGATGAGGCCGATGCTGCGGTCAACCGGGTCCTTGCGCAGGATGTGGCTGATCAGCAGGTAAGGTTTGACGAAGAGCTTGTCGTAGATCCAGTCGAAGCCCCAGGCGGCGAACCACCAGGCCGACAGGACGCGACCGATACCGCTGTTGGCGACCGCAGTGACGAAGCGGCGCTTGCCCAGGAACAGCAGGGCCGACAGCAGGATACCGGCGATGGCGATGGCGCCCGAGGCGATCTCCAGCGAGTGCTTGGCTTCGCCACCGGCGTGGCCGGCGCTTTCAGGCAGCACGCCTGCCAGCGGTGGGTGGATCCAGGCGCCGATGAAGGTCGACAGCACGATCAGCACGCCCAGCGGCATCCAGTGGCTGATGCCGTGGCCGGCGTGGGCTTCGGTCTTGGCTTCGCCGTGGAAGGCGATGAAGATCAGGCGGAAGGTGTACAGCGAGGTCATGAACGCGCCCACCAGGCCGGCGTACAGCAGGCCGGTGTTGCCGCTGGCGAAGGCTTCCCAGAGGATCTCGTCCTTGGAGTAGAAGCCCACGGTCAGGATCGGCAGGGCGGCCAGGGCGGCGCCACCGACCACGAAGCTGGCGTAGGCCAGCGGCAGTTTCTTCCACAGGCCGCCCATCTTGAAGATGTTCTGCTCGTGGTGGCAGGCGACGATCACCGCACCGGAGGCAAGGAACAGCAGGGCCTTGAAGAAGGCGTGGGTCATCAGGTGGAAGATCGCCGCGTCCCAGGCGCCGACGCCCAGGGCCAGGAACATGTAGCCGATCTGGCTCATGGTCGAGTAGGCGAGGATACGCTTGATGTCGGTCTGTACCAGGGCGGCGAAGCCGGCCAGGACCAGGGTCACGCCACCGACCACGCCGACCAGGTGCAGGACGTCCGGCGCCAGCAGGAACAGGCCGTTGGTACGGGCGATCAGGTACACGCCCGCGGTCACCATGGTGGCCGCGTGGATCAGCGCCGAAACCGGGGTCGGGCCCGCCATCGCGTCGGCCAGCCAGGTCTGCAGCGGCAGCTGGGCCGATTTACCGACCGCGCCACCCAGCAGCATCAGGGTCGCCAGGACCATCCAGGTGTCACCGGCCTGGAACTTCTGCGGTGCCAGCACCAGCAGTTCCTGCACGTTCAGGGTACCCAGCTGGACGAACAGGATGAACAGGCCGATGGCCATGAACACGTCGCCGATGCGGGTGACGATGAACGCCTTGAGTGCCGCGTTACCGTTGTTGCGGTTGCTGTAGTAGAAACCGATCAACAGGTACGAGCACAGGCCCACGCCTTCCCAGCCGAAGTAGATGAACAGCAGGTTGTCGCCCAGCACCAGGAACAGCATGCTGGCGATGAACAGGTTGGTGTACGAGAAGAAGCGCGAGTAACCGGCTTCGCCACGCATGTACCAGGAGGCGAACAGGTGGATCAGGAAGCCGACGCCGGTGACCACGCCCAGCATGGTGACCGACAGGCCGTCCACGTACAGGGTGAAGTTCGGCGCGAAGCCGTCCACCGACATCCACTGCCACAGCAGCTGGCTGTAAGCACCGCCCTCAGGCGGGGCGACGTTGAACTGCCAGATCACGTAGGCGGCGGTGGCCGCCGACAGACCGACCGAGCCGACACCGACCAGCGCCGACAGGTTCTCGGACCAGCGGCCGCGCGAGAACGACAGCAGCAGGAAGCCGATCAGGGGGAATACGAACGTCAGGAAGATAAGGTTCATCCGCGCATCTCACTGGCAGCATCGATGTCGAGAGTGTGGAAGCGGCGATACAGCTGCAGCAGGATCGCCAGGCCAATGCTGGCCTCGGCGGCTGCCAGGCTGATCACCAGGATGAACATCACCTGGCCGTCGGGCTGGACCCAACGGGCACCGGCGACGATGAACGCCAGGGCAGAGGCGTTCATCATGACTTCCAGGCTCATGAGCACGAAGAGGATGTTGCGGCGGACCATCAGGCCAACCAGACCTAAGCAGAACAGGATGCCGGCGACCGCCAGACCATGCTCGAGAGGGATAGCACCCATGATTTACTCCTTCGCCTCGTTGCGGCCCAGGTGGAAGGCGGTGACGGCTGCCGCGAGCAGCAGCATCGAGGCCAGTTCGACCACCAGCAGGTACGGCCCGAACAGGCTGATGCCGACGTCCTTGGCGCTGACGGTGGTACCGCTGATGGCGGCGCCCGACGGGGTGACGAACAGCACGTACAGCAGCTCCAGCAGCAGCAGGGCGGCGAGGATCACCGGCCCCGCCCAGATGCCGGGCTTGAGCCAGCCGCGCTCCTGGGCAACCGAAGCCGGCCCGAGGTTGAGCATCATCACCACGAACACGAACAGCACCATGATGGCGCCGGCGTAGGCAATCACTTCCAGGGCGCCGGCGAACGGCGCACCGAGGGAGAAGAAGATCATCGCCACGGAAATCAGCGAGATGATCAGGTAGAGCAGGGCGTGCACCGGGTTGGTGCCGGTCACCACGCGGAGCGTGGAGACAACGGCGACACCGGATGCGAAGTAGAAAGCGAATTCCATCTTTCTGTCCTTATGGGAGCAAGCTCTTCACGTTGATCGGCTCGGCTTCGTTCTGCGCAGAGCCTTTCGGCTTGCCAGCGATCGCCATGCCGGCAACACGGTAGAAGTTGTAGTCAGGGTTCTTGCCGGGGCCGGAGATCAGCAGATCTTCTTTCTCGTACACCAGGTCCTGACGCTTGAACTCGGCCATTTCGAAATCCGGAGTGAGCTGGATCGCGGTGGTCGGGCACGCCTCTTCGCACAGGCCGCAGAAGATGCAGCGCGAGAAGTTGATGCGGAAGAACTCGGGGTACCAACGGCCGTCCTCGGTCTCGGCCTTCTGCAGCGAGATGCAGCCGACCGGGCAGGCCACCGCGCAGAGGTTGCACGCCACGCAGCGCTCCTCGCCATCGGGGTCGCGGGTGAGGACGATGCGGCCGCGGTAGCGCGGCGGCAGGTACACGGGTTCTTCGGGGTACTGCAGGGTGTCGCGCTTGCGGAACCCGTGGGAGAACACCATGGCCAGGCTGCGCAGCTGTGTGCCGGTGCCCTTAACGATGTCGCCGATATACTTGAACATGGGTCAAATCCTCACTGGGCCGCGACGGCTGGCGTGTTGTAGAGCACGATCGCAGCGGTCACCAGCAAATTGATCAGGGTCAGCGGCAGGCAGAACTTCCAGCTGAAGTCCATCACCTGGTCATAGCGTGGGCGCGGGATCGAGGCGCGCAGCAGGATGAACAGCATGATGAAGAACGCGGTCTTCAGGGCGAACCACAGGAACGGTACTTGCGGCAGGATGCCGAACGGACCGTGCCAGCCACCGAAGAACAGGGTTACCAGCAGCGCCGAGATCAGGATGATGCCGATGTATTCACCGACGAAGAACATGCCCCATTTCATGCCGGCATATTCGATGTGGTAGCCGTCGGCCAGTTCCTGTTCCGCTTCCGGCTGGTCGAACGGGTGACGGTGAGTCACGGCGACGCCAGCGATGAAGAAGGTGCAGAAGCCGAAGAACTGCGGAATGATGAACCACAGGTTGTTGGCCTGGTATTCAACGATGTCGCGCATGTTGAACGAACCCACCTGCACCACCACGCCCATCAGCGCCAAGCCCAGGAACACTTCGTACGACACGGTCTGCGCCGAGGCCCGCAGGCTGCCCAGCAGGGCGTACTTGTTGTTCGACGACCAGCCGGCGAATAGCACGGCGTAGACCGACAAGCCGGCCATGGCGAAGAAGAACAGCAGGCCGATGTTCAGGTCGGCCACGCCCCAGCCCGGGGTGATCGGGATGATCGAGAAGCCGATCAGCAGGGCGCTCATGGCCACTACCGGCGCCAGGGTGAAGATCATCTTGTCGACGAAGGGCGGGTTCCAGTCCTCCTTGAAGAACATCTTCAGCATGTCGGCGGCGATCTGGAACATACCGAACGGGCCGACCCGGTTCGGACCGTAGCGGTCCTGCCACCAGCCCAGCAGGCGACGCTCGACGAAGCTGAGCAGCGCGCCGCAGACCACCACGGCCAGCAGCACCACGATGGCCTTGACGACCTGAATGATCACGTCGATCACTTCGGGGGTGAACCAGCTCATTGTGCTGCCTCCTGCAGGCCTTCGACGGCTGCACCGAAGATGGCGGGCGGAATGCCGGCCAGGCCTTTGGGCAACGCAACCAGGCCAGCGCCCAGTTCTTCATTGATACGCAGCGGCAGGCGCAGCGAAACACCGGCCACGTTCAGGCTCAGCAGCGCGCCGTCGTTGACACCCAGGCGGTCGGCCTCGGACTTGGCCAGGCCGACGTAGGCGGCTGGAATACGCTCTTGTACCGGGGCGGCGCGCGAGGAGCTCTCTTCGCTGCCGAACAGGTGGAAGAACGGTACGGCGGTCCAGGTGCCGCGAGCCGGGTTGAACGCGCCCGGAATGGCGGTGAACCAGTCGAGCTTGTCGCCCTGCGACTCGATCAGGCGCACGCCCGGGTCACCGGCGCGCAGGTGGCCACCGACTTCGTCCTGGAACTTGTTCCAGGCCTGTGGCGAGTTCCAGCCCGGCGACCAGGCGAACGGCACCTGCTGGCGCGGTTCGGCCGAGCCCGAGTAGCCTTCCATGGAGAAGGCGAACGCGGTGTCCTTGTCCTGCGGGGTACGCGGCTCGTGCACGCTGATGTTGGCGCGCATGGCGGTACGGCCGGAGTAGCGCAGCGGCTCGCGGGCCAGCTTCATGCCCTTGATGCGGAAGGCTGCGCTTGGCGCGGCGTTGACGATGCCGGCCAGTTGCGGGGCGGCTTCGGCGCAGGCGCTGGTGACGTGGTCCAGCTGGGTCCAGTCCACCGGCTTGTTCAGCAGGGTGGCACGCAGGGCGTGCATCCAGCGCCAGCCTTCGTGGATCTGGATGCTGCTGTCCAGGTACTGCGGGTCGAACACCTGGAAGAAGCGCTGGGCACGGCCTTCCTGGCTGACCAGGGTGCCGTCGCCTTCGGCGAACGAGGCGGCCGGCAGCACCAGGTGGGCGCGGTCGAGGGTCGGGGTCTTGGAGTGGTCGGCAACGATCACCACCTTGGCCGCGGCCAGGGCGGCGTCGACCTTGGCGGCCGGTACGCGGGCGTACAGGTCGTTTTCCAGCACGACGATGGCGTCGGCCTTGCCGCTGATCACGGCGTCCAGGGCCGCATCGACGGACTCGCCGCCCAGCATCGCCATGCCGAGGCTGTTGGCTTCAGGCACGACCAGGCTCAGCGAACCGTTCTTTTCGCGCAGCTTGAGGGCCTTGGCGATGTTGGCGGCGGCTTCGATCAGCGCAGGATCCGCCAGGGAAGTGCCGGCGACCACCAGCGGGCGGTTGGCGGCGACCAGGGCATCGGCGATGCGCTGGGCCAGGGCCTTGGCTTCGTCGTCCAGGCCGGCGACGGCAGGCGCGCTCGGGTCGATGGCGTGGGCCACGGCGAAACCGATGCGGGCCAGGTCAGCGGGAGCAGCGTGCACACACTCTTCGGCGACGTCGTCCAGCTTGGTTTCAGCCAAGGATGCGATGAACAGCGGGTACAGCGCGTGCTGGCCGATGTTCTTCACCGCAGCGTCCAGCCAAGGCTGTACACGCATGGCGTCGGCCATGGCCTCGGCCTTGCCCTTGGTGGCCTGGCGCACGGCCAGGGCGACGCGGGCGGCGGTCTGGGTCAGGTCTTCACCGAGCACGAACACGGCGTCGTGGTCTTCGATGTCGCGCAGGGTCGGGACTGGCAGCGGGCTGTCGTTCAGCACGTTCAGCGCCAGGCGCACGCGGGCCAGTTCGCCAGCTTCCATACCGGAGTAGAAGTACTCGGCGCCGACCAGCTCACGCAGGCCATAGTTGCTCTCGAGGCTGGCGCGCGGCGAGCCGATACCGACGATGGTGCGGCCGCGCAGCAGGTCGGCGGCCTTGTCCAGGGCGGCGTCCAGGCCCAGCTTGCTGCCATCGGCGAGGAACGGCTGGCGCGGACGGTCCTTGCGGTTGACGTAGCCATAGCCGAAGCGGCCACGGTCGCACAGGAAGTACTGGTTCACCGAGCCGTTGAAACGGTTCTCGATGCGGCGCAGTTCGCCGTAGCGCTCGCCGGGGCTGATGTTGCAGCCGCTGGAGCAGCCATGGCAGATGCTCGGGGCGAACTGCATGTCCCACTTGCGGTTGTAACGCTCGGAGTGGGTCTTGTCGGTGAACACACCGGTCGGGCAGACCTCGGTGAGGTTGCCGGAGAACTCGCTTTCCAGCACGCCGTCTTCGACGCGACCGAAGTACACGTTGTCGTGGGCGCCGTATACGCCCAGGTCGGTGCCGCCGGCGTAGTCCTTGTAGTAGCGCACGCAGCGGTAGCAGGCGATGCAGCGGTTCATCTCATGGGCGATGAACGGGCCGAGGTCCTGGTTCTGGTGGGTACGCTTGGTGAAACGGTAGCGGCGCTCGTTGTGGCCGGTCATTACCGTCATGTCCTGCAGGTGGCAGTGACCGCCTTCCTCGCACACCGGGCAGTCGTGCGGGTGGTTGGTCATCAGCCATTCGACGACGCTGGCGCGGAACGCCTTGGACTCGTCATCGTCGATGGAGATCCAGGTGCCGTCGGAGGCAGGGGTCATGCAGGACATGACGATACGACCACGGGTGTCGTTCTCGTCGGTGTACTGCTTGACCGCGCACTGCCGGCAGGCGCCGACGCTACCGAGCGCCGGGTGCCAGCAGAAATAGGGGATGTCGAGGCCGAGCGACAGACAGGCCTGTAACAGGTTGTCCGCACCGTTGACTTCGAGCGCTTTGCCGTCTACGTGGATAGTGGCCATTGTTCAAAGTTCTTCGTTGGCCCGCGTGGGCGGGCGTGGCTAATGGAAATCGGTGAGCCTGCGGCCGGCCACGAATCGTTCGGGCCGGCCGGCGGGCTGGCGGATGGCACGGACCATCCGCTGTTCATCTTGTTATGCGCCGACCACGATCGGCTTCGCCAGGTTCGGGCGCAGGGCTTCGCTGCCAGCAGTGGCTGGGGCGACGCCGGCCTCGAACTCCGAGCGGAAATACTTGATGGCACTGCCCAATGGCTCGACGGCACCCGGTGCGTGAGCACAGAAGGTGCGGCCTGGGCCGAGGAAGTTGACCAGACCCAGCAGGGTCTCGATGTCTTCGGCGCGGCCCTGGCCTTTCTCCAGGGCGCGCAGCATCTTCACGCTCCATGGCAGGCCGTCGCGGCATGGCGTGCACCAGCCGCAGGATTCGCGGGCGAAGAACTCTTCCATGTTGCGCAGCAGCGAGACCATGTTGACGCTGTCGTCGACCGCCATGGCCAGGCCCGTACCCATACGGGTGCCGACCTTGGCGATGCCACCGGCGTACATCTGCGCATCGAGGTGCTCGGGCAGCAGGAAGCCGGTACCGGCGCCGCCTGGCTGCCAGCACTTGAGCTTGAAGCCGTCGCGCATGCCACCGGCGTAGTCTTCGAACAGCTCGCGGGCGGTGACGCCGAACGGCAGCTCCCACAGGCCCGGGTTCTTCACCTTGCCGGAGAAGCCCATCAGCTTGGTGCCGTGGTCTTCGCTGCCTTCGCGGGCCAGCGACTTGTACCAGTCGTTGCCGTTGGCGACGATGGCCGGCACGTTGCACAGGGTCTCGACGTTGTTCACGCAGGTCGGCTTGCCCCACACGCCGACGGCGGCAGGGAAGGGCGGCTTGGAGCGCGGGTTGGCGCGGCGGCCTTCGAGCGAGTTGATCAGCGCGGTTTCTTCACCGCAGATGTAGCGCCCGGCACCGGTGTGCACGAACAGCTCGAAATCAAAGCCCGAGCCGAGGATGTTCTTGCCCAGCAGGCCTGCGGCCTTGGCTTCGTCGATGGCGCGGTTGAGGTTCTTCGCCGCGGTGGTGTATTCGCCACGCAGGAAGATGTAGCCACGGTAGGCCTTCAGGGCGCGGGCGCTGATCAGCATGCCCTCGACCAGCAGATGGGGCTGTTGCTCCATCAGCATGCGGTCCTTCCAGGTGTTCGGCTCCATTTCATCCGCGTTGCACAGCAGGTAGCGGATGTTCATGGATTCGTCTTTGGGCATCAGGCCCCACTTCACGCCGGTGGGGAAGCCCGCGCCGCCACGGCCCTTGAGGCCGGAGTCCTTGACGGACTGGACGATATCGTCCTGGGACATCTCGGCCAGCGCCTTGCGGGCGGCGGCATAGCCGTTCTTGGCCTGGTACTCGGCCAGCCATACAGGCTCGCCGTCGTCGCGCAGGCGCCAGGTCAGCGGGTGGGTTTCGGCCGAACGCGCGATGCGGTTGGCCGGGCCGAAGGAAGTGATGGTCATACGTAACCCTCCAGCAGCTTGGAGACGCCGGCAGGCTGCACGTCGCCAAAGGTGTCGTCGTCGATCATCAGCGCCGGGGCTTTGTCGCAGTTGCCCAGGCAGCACACCGGCAGCAGGGTGAAACGCCCGTCCGCGGTGGTCTGGCCGAGACCGATGCCCAGCTCGCTCTGGATCTGGCTGACCACCGACTCGTGGCCGCCGATGTAGCAGACCATGCTGTCGCACACGCGGATGATGTGGCGACCGACCGGTTGGCGGAAGATCTGGCTGTAGAAGGTGGCCACGCCCTCGACGTCGCTGGCGGGGATGCCCAGCACTTCGCCGATGGCGTAGATGGCGCCGTCCGGCACCCAGCCGCGTTCCTTCTGGACGATCTTCAGGGCTTCGATGGACGCCGCGCGCGGGTCCTCGTAGTGGTGCATCTCGTGCTCGATGGCCGAGCGCTCGGTTTCGCTCAGGGCGAAACGGTCGGTTTGGATAAGCGTGCTGTTCATGCTTAGCGGTCCACGTCAGCCATAACGAAGTCGATACTGCCCAGGTACGCGATGAGGTCCGCGACCATGCTGCCTTTGATCACCGAAGGGATCTGCTGCAGGTGCGGGTAGCTCGGGGTACGGATCCGGGTGCGGTAGCTCATGGTGCCGCCATCGCTCGTCAGGTAGTAACTGTTGATGCCCTTGGTCGCCTCGATCATCTGGAACGACTCGTTGGCCGGCATGACCGGGCCCCACGAGACTTGCAGGAAGTGGGTGATCAGGGTCTCGATGTGCTGCAGGGTGCGCTCTTTCGGCGGCGGCGTGGTCAGCGGGTGATCCGCCTTGTACGGGCCTTCCGGCATGTTGCGCAGGCACTGGTCGATGATGCGGATACTCTGGCGCATCTCCTCGACGCGGACCATGCAGCGATCGTAGGCATCGCCGTTGTGGGCCAGCGGCACTTCGAACTCGAAGTTCTCGTAGCCGGAGTAAGGGCGGGCCTTACGCAGGTCGAAGTCGCAACCGGTGGAACGCAGGCCGGCACCGGTGGTGCCCCATTCCAGCGCTTCCTTGGTGTTGTACGCGGCAACGCCGATGGTACGGCCCTTGAGGATGCTGTTCTGCAGGGCGGCCTTGGTGTACTCGTCGAGGCGCTTGGGCAGCCATTCGACGAAGTCCTTGACCAGCTTGTCCCAGCCGCGCGGCAGGTCGTGGGCGACGCCACCGATGCGGTACCAGGCCGGGTGCAGGCGGAAACCGGTGATCGCTTCGATCACGGTGTAGGCGCGCTGGCGGTCGGTGAAGGTGAAGAACACCGGGGTCATGGCGCCGACGTCCTGGATGTAGGTGCCCAGGAACAGCAGGTGGCTGGTGATGCGGAAGAACTCGGCGAGCATGATGCGAATCACGTCGACTTTCTGCGGCACCTGGATACCGGCCAGCTTCTCGACCGCCAGTACGTACGGCAGGTTGTTCATCACCCCGCCGAGGTAGTCGATACGGTCGGTGTAGGGAATGAAGCTGTGCCAGGACTGACGCTCGGCCATCTTCTCGGCGCCACGGTGGTGGTAGCCGATGTCCGGGACGCAGTCGACGATCTCTTCACCGTCCAGCTGCAGGACGATACGGAAGGCACCGTGGGCGGACGGGTGGTTCGGGCCGAGGTTGAGGAACATGTAGTCCTCGTTGGCGCCCTGGCGCTTCATGCCCCAGGCTTCCGGGTTGAAGCGCGCCGATTCCTCTTCAAGCTGTTGCTTGGCCAGGGTCAGGCTGTAGGGATCGAACTCGGTGGCGCGGGCGGGGTAGTCCTTGCGCAGCGGGTGACCTTCCCAGGTCGGCGGCATCATGATACGGCTCAGGTGCGGGTGGCCGGCAAAGTCGATGCCGAACATGTCCCAGACTTCGCGCTCGTACCAGTTGGCGTTCGGCCAGATACCGGTCACCGTCGGCAGGTTCAGGTCGCCTTCGCTGAGCGACACCTTGATCATCACGTCGCTGTTACGCTCGACCGACAGCAGGTGGTAGAACACGCTGAAATCGGCGGCAGGCAGGCCGCGGCGCTGGGTGCGCAGGCGCTCGTCGACGCCGTGCAGGTCGTACAGCATGCTGTACGGCTTGGCGACGCCGCGCAGGAAGCTCAGCACTTCCTTGAGCTGGGCACGCTTTACCCACAGTACCGGCATGCCGGTGCGGGTTTCCTGGGCGACGAATGCGTCGGCGCCAAAACGGTTGTGCAGTTCGACGACCACATCCTGGTCGTCAGCCTTGTAGGGCGGAATATAAATAGCGTTGTCCGCTGTCATGGTCTCGGTCGCTTTGGGTCAGCGTTAAGAATGAAGCCAGGCCGCCGGCTCCTTCGGGAGCGGGCGGCAGGTCGCTGGATCAGACTTCGTCGGGGCTGCGCAGGTTGGTTACCGCAATGCGCTGTTCGCGACGCAGGTCTTTCTGGGCGGGCATCTCGGCACGGTAGATGCCTTGATCACCAACCACCCAGGAAAGCGGGCGTCGTTCTTGGCCGATCGACTCCTGCAGCAGCATCAGGCCTTGCAGGAATGCCTCGGGGCGCGGCGGGCAGCCAGGCACATAGACGTCCACGGGGAGGAACTTGTCGACCCCCTGAACGACCGAGTAGATGTCGTACATGCCGCCGGAGTTGGCGCACGAACCCATGGAGATGACCCACTTGGGCTCGAGCATCTGCTCGTACAGGCGCTGGATGATCGGCGCCATCTTGACGAAGCAGGTACCGGCGATGACCATGAAGTCGGCCTGGCGCGGCGAGGCCCGGATGACTTCGGCGCCGAAGCGGGCGATGTCGTGGGGCGCCGTGAAGGCCGTGGTCATTTCCACGTAGCAGCAGGAAAGGCCGAAGTTGTACGGCCAGAGGGAGTTCTTGCGACCCCAGTTGACCGCGCCACGCAGCACATCTTCGAGTTTCCCCATGTAGATGTTCTTGTGGACCTGGTCTTCCAGCAGTTGATCGGTGACGGTTTCCCGCTCACCGACCGGATACTGCTCGTTGGGTGCGTCCGGATCGATTCTGGTGAGATTGTATTGCATGCCAAAGCCTCATTGTTTCAGCTTCGCTTGCCGCTTGCGGCGACCTTCGGGAGCCCAATCGAGCGCCCCGACGCGCCATAGGTAGACAAGACCTGCCAACAGAATTGCTATGAAAATGAGAGCTTCGACGAATCCGGTCCAGCCGCTTTCGCGGACGGACACAGACCATGCATACAGGAAGAGGGCTTCGATATCGAAGATCACGAACAGCATCGCGACCAGATAGAATTTGGCGGACAGGCGCAGGCGGGCGCTGCCGACGGGCAGCATGCCGGATTCGAAGGGTTCGTTCTTGGCGCGACCCCAGGCCTTGCTACCGAGCAGGCTGGACAGGCCGAGCATGAAGGCACACAGGCCGACGACACCCAGGAGGAAGATGGCAAAGCCCCAGTTGTGGGCGATGAGTCCTGCCGAATCGGACATGCTAGAAATCCTTATACAGAGACCCAGCTCTGCAGTCTGAAATAAAGTAGAGCGGCGACGTGGTGTCGCAGACGCAGTGACCAAATGTCGCAGCTGAATCAATCGCGCTGATTTTATGGGTAAACCCAGTGCAAGTAAAATTTCCGTTGCAAATTTATTCGTAGGTTTAAGAACAAAAATCTTTCGTAACTGGCTGAAAGCCTTGAGTTTCGGGCATTGCACGCGGATTTGTTAATTATGTTTCTTACCCCGCGTAACGACAGGCCAGTTGCGTAATGATAATTAATATCATTTAACCTGAGCTGTAATGTTTTAGCTGTTTTGGGCCTTGTAAAGTTCATCTGCCGAACGCCCCCTCTTGCAAATGCGAAAAACTCTCGTTCTAGCAGCTTGTGGCATTGCTCGCACCGCTCTGGGTCAATACTTTGTCGCTTGTGTCGCGGCTTACCGACGCAGCGATCAGCCACTGGCCGAGCCAGTAGAAGAGGATGATCAGGTACTCGGCGGTGGCGAATGGGCTGACGAAGCGGTCGATGCCGATCAGGCTGTCGGAGAATACAAATGCACAGGCGCCCAGCGCGGTCAGGCCACCACAGGCCAGGGCGCGCCAGAGCATGGCGCCGATGGTCAGGGCGTAGAGCGCCACTGGAATCAGCAGTGGGCCCAGGCCATGGCCGGCGAGCAGGCCGAACAGCGAACCGCCGATCAGCACGGCGCAGGCCAGGGCCGGGTAGGCCGGGCGTCGCGTGAGGCTGCAGTAGCCGCGCAGGTAGGCCAGGTGCGCGCAGAGGAATGCCCCAAGGCCGAACACGAACAGGTCTCGGGGGATCGCCAGGAGTATGTCGCCGAGCACCGAGAAGGCCAGGCCGAGGATGATCCAGCGGCGATAGGGTGTGGCGGGGGTGGTGCTCAGCCAGGCAATCAGTGCGAGCACCGGAATGGGTTTGACCAGCAGGCCGAGCAGGGCGTTGTCGCTGGCCAGCGCGTATAGATAGAAGGCGGCGGCTGCGACGGCGAGGGTAAGCAGGTGGCCAGGGCGGGGCATGGGCAGTCCTTGCTGTGGAGTAGCCACAAGCTTAGACCTGATCCTGGGTTTTGCTGGTAATGCGGTCCCTGTAGGAGCGGCCTTGTGCCGCGAAAGGGGCGCGAAGCGGCCCCGCGATCTCTACATCATGCAAAATCGCCGGGGCTGCTGCGCAGCCCTTTCGCGGCACAAGGCCGCTCCTACAGAGGAGCTGGGCTTGGCCTGAAAATGAACAAGGCCCGGGATCCTCGCGAATCCCGGGCCTTGTTCAACAGCTCACTGCACTCAGTGGAACTGCTCTTCCTCGGTCGAACCGGTCAGTGCGGTCACCGACGATGCGCCACCCTGGATCACGGTGGTCATGTCGTCGAAGTAGCCAGTGCCCACTTCCTGCTGGTGCGCGACGAAGGTGTAGCCTTTGCTCGCGTCGGCGAATTCCTGCTCCTGCAGCTTCACGTAGGCGGTCATGTCGTTGCGGGCGTAGTCGTGCGCCAGGTTGAACATGCCGTGCCACATGTTGTGGATGCCGGCCAGGGTGATGAACTGGTGCTTGTAGCCCATGGCCGACAGCTCGCGCTGGAACTTGGCGATGGTGGCGTCGTCCAGGTTCTTCTTCCAGTTGAAGGAAGGCGAGCAGTTGTACGACAGGATCTGGTCCGGGTATTCCTTCTTGATCGCCTCGGCGAAGCGGCGGGCTTCATCCAGGTCCGGTTTGGCGGTTTCGCACCAGATCAGGTCGGCATACGGCGCGTAGGCCAGGCCGCGGGAGATGGCCTGGTCGAGGCCGGCACGGACTTTGTAGAAGCCTTCACGGGTACGCTCGCCGATCACGAACGGCTGGTCGTACGGGTCGCAGTCGCTGGTCAGCAGGTCGGCGGCGTTGGCGTCGGTACGGGCCAGGATGATGGTCGGTACACCGGCAACGTCGGCGGCCAGGCGGGCAGCCACCAGCTTCTGTACGGCTTCCTGGGTCGGTACCAGTACCTTGCCGCCCATGTGGCCGCATTTCTTGACCGAGGCCAGCTGGTCTTCGAAGTGCACGCCGGCGGCGCCTGCTTCGATCATGTTCTTCATCAGCTCGTAGGCGTTCAGCACACCGCCGAAACCGGCTTCGGCGTCAGCCACGATCGGTGCGAAGTAGTCGATGTAGCCTTCGTCGCCCGGGTTCTTGCCGGCTTTCCACTGGATCTGGTCGGCGCGACGGAACGAGTTGTTGATGCGCTTGACCACGGTCGGTACCGAGTCGACCGGGTACAGCGACTGGTCGGGGTACATCGACTCGGCCGAGTTGTTGTCGGCGGCAACCTGCCAGCCGGACAGGTAGATGGCCTGGATGCCGGCTTTTACCTGCTGCACTGCCTGGCCACCGGTCAGGGCACCCATGCAGTTGACGAAATCTTTTTCTGGGCGGAAGGACGGGTGGGCACCTTGGGTGACCAGCTTCCACAGTTTTTCTGCGCCTTGGCGAGCAAAGGTGTGCTCTGGCTGCAGCGAGCCACGCAGGCGAACGACATCAGCGGCGGTGTAGGTACGGGTCACGCCTTTCCAGCGCGGGTTTTCGGCCCAGTCTTTCTCGAGGGCTGCAATTTGCTGTTCGCGTGTCAGTGCCATGGAAATAAACCTCGTCGCATCGATCTTGAGTGTAATTGTGCTGATGCTCGGATACGCGGATCAGAAGCCAGGCGGCTGTCCTGTCCGGGGGAGTGCGGCGGCGAACGCAGGAGGCTCGAAGGGGAAGGGTTGTGCAGGCCAGGCGAAGGTGTGCCCTGCAGGTCGGCTCGTGGTTGCCTTGCTGCGGTGCGACGCGATTGCCAGAACTGCGGTGATGCGCTTCCGTCCCTCGGGACAACTTCTTCGTTGCAGTCGCAATCCCGTCGAACCGCCTTGTGGGCCGTATGGACACGAGGTGCCTCCACGGTGGGAGGAGCGCACCTCGAAGACCCTTGCCAGGGCCTCTGATTAGCGGGAGCGAGGCCATCATGCCCTTGCCGAAAAGAGCCTGTCAAATGTTTTGTAGTGCTTTTTCCGGCTTACTACATCTTTGGTCTAATGCGACTTGGTGGTCAGTTTCAAGGCCTTTGGTCGAGGCCTTGAATTGCCTGGGTTCAGTCGAGAAGGTCGACTTTCACCCGCAAAGTCATGTTTTCACCGCGCTGGGTGCTGTAACTGAGGCTTGACGCGCTGCGTTCGGATTGGCTCTGCTGGTTGAACCCGGCCAGGGTGATCCACTCGCCGAGCTTGCCGGTGACGGTCGTGTCGGTGCTCTGCACTTTCACTACATCGGCACGTTCCTGGCTCATTCGATCATTATTGGTGCTGATTTGCAGACGAACCGTGTCGCCGCTCAGGCGCGGGGTGACGTAGAAACCCTGGGTGACATTGCGGTATTCGGTGTTGCTCTGGATGCGCCCGTAACCGTCGGTGGCGGTGCTGGTGACGGGGATGCTCTGGCCCACCTGGATCAGTGCCGGCTGGCCGTCGCTGGCCTGCACCTGCTGCATGCCGCCTTCGCGGTTGGCGGTGCCGTAGCGGATCACGCGGGCGTTGCCGCGGTTGTCCTGGAAGTTGCTGTCGTTGTTGTCGACGCTGATCAGCAGGCGTTTGGGCGCGGTGTCGAGCTGTTGCAGCAGGGCGCGCAGGTCGTCGATGCGTTCCTGGCTGGCGTTGACGATCAGCTTGTCCTCGAAGGTGCTGACGCTGCCGTCCTTGCCCAGGAACGACTGGGCGGCAGGCAGCAGTTCGGCGCTGCTGCGGTGTTGCAGGGGGATGACCTCGGTGGCGGCCTGGGCGGTAAGGCTGGCGGCCAGCAGCAGGGAGGCGAGCAGGGGGCGTAGCGGCATGTCCATGATCTCCGCGGGTGGAATGGACATGATGGCAAATTTGCGTGCAACTTGCCGTGCGGATTGACGGTGGCTGCTGTCAGACAAATTTCGTACCATCGCGCCCCTCGATTTCCAGTCTCGCCCCCAAAAGGCAACGCATGTCTTGTGGGAGCGGGTTTACCCGCGAATGCGTCAGGGAATGCACCATCGCATTCGCGGGTAAACCCGCTCCCACAGGTAATGTGTGCTGCCATTGCTGTCTGTACAGGACCTCCATGAAACCCGCCCGACTTCGCGCCGACCTGCTCGCCGGCCTCACCACTTCCTTCGCCCTGGTGCCGGAGTGCATCGCCTTCGCCCTGGTGGCGCACCTCAACCCGTTGATGGGGCTGTACGGCGCCTTCATCATCTGCACCCTGACGGCCTTGTTCGGTGGCCGTCCCGGCATGATCTCCGGCGCCGCCGGTTCCATGGCGGTGGTGATCGTCGCCCTGGTGGTGCAGCACGGCGCCCAGTACTTGCTGGCCACAGTGCTGCTCGGCGGGGTGGTGATGATCCTGTTCGGCGCGTTGCGCCTGGGCAAGCTGGTGCGCCTGGTGCCTTACCCGGTGATGCTCGGCTTCGTCAACGGCCTGGCCATCGTCATCGCCCTGGCCCAGCTGGAGCACTTCAAGGACGGCGAGCACTGGCTTGGCGGGACGCCCCTGTACCTGATGATCGGCCTGGTGGCGCTGACCATGCTGGTGGTCTACCTCCTGCCGAAGCTGACCCGGGCCGTGCCGCCGGCGCTGGTGGCGATCCTCGGCGTCGGCCTGCTGGTCTACCTGCTCGACCTGCCGACCCGCACCCTTGGCGACATGGCCCATATCGCCGGCGGCCTGCCGCACCTGGCCCTGCCGGAGGTGCCCTGGAACCTCGAGACCCTGAAGATCATCGCGCCTTACGCATTCCTGATGGCCATGGTCGGTCTGCTGGAAACCCTGCTGACCCTCAACCTCACCGACGAGATCACCGAGAGCCGCGGCTATCCGGACCGCGAATGCGTGGCCCTGGGCGCGGCCAACATGGTCTCGGGCCTGTGCGGCGGCATGGGCGGCTGCGCGATGATCGGCCAGACCGTGATCAACCTCAGCTCCAATGGCCGTGGACGCCTGTCGGGCGTGGTGGCCGGGGTTATGATCCTGCTGTTCATCCTGTTCCTGTCGCCGCTGATCGAGCGCATTCCGCTGGCCGCGCTGGTGGGGGTGATGTTCGTGGTGGCCCAGCAGACCTTCGCCTGGGCCTCGCTGCGGGTGCTGCACAAGGTGCCGGTCAGCGATGTGCTGGCGATCATCGCGGTGACCGTGGTCACAGTGTTCACCGACCTGGCCACGGCGGTGTTGTTCGGCATCGTCATCGCCGCGGTCAACTTTGCCTGGCAGCATGCGCGGGAGCTGTATGCCGACAGCCATGTGGACGCCGAGGGGACCAAGCAGTACCAGGTGCATGGCACGCTGTTCTTCGCCTCGACCACGCCGTTTCTCAACCAGTTCGATCCGGCCAATGATCCGGCCAGTGTCACCCTGGACTGCCAGCACCTGAGCTTTGTCGATTATTCGGCGATAGCTGCGTTGCAGACCTTACGCGAGCGGTATGCCAAGGCTGGCAAGCAGTTGCGGGTGGTGCACCTGTCGGAGCGCTGCAAGAAGCTGCTTAAGCGGGCGGGTGAGCAACACTGAAGGCACGATACCTGTAGGAGCGGCCTTGCGCCGCGAAAGGGCCGCAAGGCGGCCCCGGCGATCTTTGCCCAACACTGAAATCCTGGGGCCGCTTCGCGACCCTTTCGCGGCGCAAGGCCGCTCCTACAGAGGGCGTGCTCCCTACGACTCGCCGCGATTCTTCTTCACGATGGCATCGGCAATGCTCGCCGGTGCTTCGGCATAGCGGGTGAATTCCATCGAGAAACTGGCCCGACCCTGGGTCATCGAGCGCATCGAGGTGGCATAGCCGAACATCTCGCCCAGCGGCACCTCGGCGCGGATCACCTTGCCGGCAGGAGTCTCGTCGCCGTCCTGGATCATCCCCCGGCGCCGGCTCAGGTCGCCGAGGATGTCGCCCTGATACTCCTCGGGCGTCACCACCTCGACCTTCATCACCGGCTCCAGCAGCACCGCGCCGCCTTTCTGCGACAGCTGCTTGGTGGCCATGGACGCGGCGATCTTGTAGGCCATCTCGTTGGAGTCGACGTCGTGGTAGGAACCGTCGAACACCGCCGCCTTGAGGTTGATCAGCGGATAGCCGGCGAGCACGCCGTTCTTCATCTGCTCTTCGATGCCTTTCTGGATCGCCGGGATGTATTCCCGTGGCACTACGCCGCCGACGACCTCGTTGATGAATTCCAGGCCTTCCTTGCCTTCGTCACCCGGGGCGAAGCGGATCCAGCAATGCCCGTACTGGCCACGGCCGCCGGACTGGCGGACGAAGCGGCCTTCGATTTCGCAGGTGTTGCGGATCTTCTCGCGGTAGGCCACCTGCGGCTTGCCGATGTTGGCCTCGACGTTGAACTCGCGGCGCATGCGGTCGACGATGATGTCCAGGTGCAGCTCACCCATGCCGGAGATGATGGTCTGGCCGGTCTCCTCGTCGGTCTTGACCCGGAACGACGGGTCCTCCTGGGCCAGCTTGCCCAGGGCGATGCCCATCTTCTCCTGGTCGCCCTTGGTCTTGGGCTCCACCGCCACCGAGATCACCGGGTCGGGGAAGTCCATGCGCTCGAGGATGATCGGCTTGTCCATGTCGCACAGGGTGTCGCCGGTGGTGACGTCCTTCATGCCGATCAGCGCGGCGATGTCGCCGGCGCATACGTCCTTGATCTCGGCGCGCTGGTTGGCGTGCATCTGCACCATGCGGCCGATGCGTTCCTTCTTGCCCTTGACCGAATTGAGCACGGCGTTGCCGGAGCTGAGCACGCCGGAATACACCCGGGCGAAGGTCAGGGTGCCGACGAACGGGTCGGTGGCGATCTTGAAGGCCAGGGCCGAGAACGGTTCCTTGTCGTCGGCGTGGCGCTCCAGGTGTTTTTCCTCGTCGTCCGGGTCGGTGCCCTTGATCGCCGGGATCTCGCTGGGGGCGGGGAGGTAGTCGATCACCGCGTCGAGCATCAGCGGCACGCCCTTGTTCTTGAACGACGAGCCGAGGATGGTCGGCACAATCTCGTTGGCGATGGTGCGCTTGCGCAGGGCGGCCTTGATTTCCTCGATGGTGAACTCCTCGCCGTCGAGGAATTTCAGGGTCAGCTCTTCACTGGCATCGGCCGCAGCCTCGATCATATGGGCACGCCATTCGTCGGCCAGGGCCTGCAGCTCGGCGGGGATCGCTTCTTCGCGGTAGCTGGTGCCCTGGTCGGCGTCGTTCCAGTAGATGGCCTTCATCTTCACCAGGTCGATCTGGCCGATGAAGTGTTCCTCGCTGCCGATGGCCAGCTGGATCGGCACCGGATGATGGCCCAGGCGCTGGTCGATCTGCTTCACCACCCGCAGGAAGTCGGCGCCCTGGCGGTCCATCTTGTTGATGTAGGCCAGGCGCGGCACATGGTACTTGTTGGCCTGGCGCCATACGGTCTCGGATTGCGGCTCGACACCGTCGGCGCCGCTGAACACCACCACCGCGCCATCGAGCACGCGCAGCGAGCGCTCGACCTCGATGGTGAAGTCGACGTGGCCGGGGGTGTCGATGATGTTGAAGCGGTACTTGTGCTCGAACTGCTTGGTCGAGCCTTGCCAGAAAGCCGTGGTGGCCGCCGAGGTGATGGTGATGCCGCGCTCCTGCTCCTGGGCCATCCAGTCCATGGTCGCGGCGCCGTCGTGCACCTCGCCCATCTTGTGGTTGACCCCGGTGTAGAACAGGATCCGCTCGGTGGTGGTGGTCTTGCCGGCATCCACGTGGGCAACGATACCGATGTTGCGGTACAGCTCGATGGGGGTCGTGCGGGCCATGGTCGGATCACCTGTGGGTGAGGATTCTCCCAAGGTAGCAGAGCGGGAGAATCCTGCCGGGGCGACCGTCAGTCGGCGAGCACCTGCAGCTGCCACTGGCCTTCGTTTTCGCGGGCCAGGCCGCTGGCCGGCAGCAGGGCCAGCAGGCGTTCGTGCAGGGCGGCTTCGGTGAATGACTTGAGGGTGGTCATGTCCAGGGCGCCGACGGTGATCAGCTCGGCCTTGGTGTACGACAGCCAGGCCTTCTTCAGTGCCATCAGCACGTCGCTGCCGGCGGTGCTGGCGAAGCGCCGGTGCAGGGTGCGGCCTTCCAGTTCGAAGCTGTGACGGTGCTCGTAGCCGCTCTCGTCGCCATTGCCCTCGACGCAGCGGTGGCAGCGGCAGGGGCCGTCGCCGAAAGCGTTGCGCAGGTAGGCGTTGAAGTCCACGACGGGCTTGAGGGTCAGGCGTTTGTCGACCTCGAACAGGTCGGCGATCAGGGGTTGTTCGGCGCTCACTCGGTATCCTCGCGTGGTGTGGCGTGCATCGGCGGGCACCCTAACAGATCGGGCCCTTCAGATCACCTTTTGCAGGCCTGGCCTCTTCGCGGGTAAACCCGCTCCCACAGGCAATGTGAAAATCCCTGTGGGAGCGGGTTTACCCGCGAAGAGGCCATTAGAGACAACAAGGGCCGCCTGCCGTACTCTACGCGCCCATACGCCTAATACACCTGTTGAGGTAACCCCGCTTGAGCACCAAGTACCCGTACACCGCCACCGTGACCATCAGCGCCGAAGACCGTGGGGGCGATACCGAGGCCTCGGAGAACACCAACATGCGCGTGGGCCTTGAGGCGGTGACCGAGGTGCTGAAGAAAGTGCATTTCGTCGGCACGCTCGCGGCCCCCGAAAAAGGCGCCACGCACATCTGCGTCACCCTGGAGAACGGCCTGACCTACTACGGCCTGATCGTCAACGGCCACGCTGAGCTCGAAGGCGGCTGGATCGCCTTCGAATGCGACATGCCCACCCCTGAAGAGCTGGGCCTGTAACCCTCAGCCCAGCTCCATGAGGCACTGCTCGAGGATATCCAGGCCTTCCTCGAGCACCTCGGGCTCGATGGTCAGCGGTGCCAACAGGCGGATGATGTGCCGCGCCTTGCCGCTGGGCATCAGCAACAACCCCTTGCTGCGCGCTGCCTCCAGCAGTTTGGCCAGTTGCGCCGGTGCCGGGCTGCCGTCCGGGTTGACGAACTCCAGCCCGCGCATGGCTCCGGTACCGGTCAGGCGTCCGAGCGCTGCGCACATTCCCGACGCTTTCCAGCGCGCATGACGCGCCACGATGGCCTGTTCCTGCCGTTCGCCCCAGGTGGCGATATTGGCGTCGGTCATCTGCGCCAGGCTCGCCAGCGCCGCCGCGCAGGCGATCGGATTGCCCGAATAGGTCCCACCCAGCCCGCCCTTGGGCAGCGCGTCCATGATCGCCTGCCGGCCGACCACAGCCCCCAGCGGCATGCCGCCGGCAATGCTCTTGGCCAGCAGCAACAGGTCCGGCTCGATGCCCAGCCGGGGGAAGGCGAAGCGCTGGCCGGTGCGGCCGAAACCGGACTGGATCTCGTCGATGATGATCAGGATCCCGTGCTCGTCGCAGAAGCGGCGCAGGGTCTGGGCGAAGGCGGGGTCGAGGGCGAGAAAGCCGCCTTCGCCCTGCACCGGCTCGAAGATGAACGCCGCCACGTCCTCCACCGCCAGTTCCACGCCGAACAGGCGCTCCATGGCCTTGAGCGCCTGCTCGCAGCTCACCCCGGTGTCCGCGCTGGGGTAGGGCAGGTGGTAGACCGGACCGGGCAGTTCACCGACCCGCTGCTTGTACGGGGCGACCTTGCCGTTGAGGTTGAGGGTGGCCAGGGTACGGCCGTGGAAACCGCCGTCGAAGGCGACGATGGCGCGCTTGCCGGTGGCGCCGCGGGCGACCTTGAGGGCGTTCTCCGCCGCTTCCGCGCCGCTGTTGGTGAGCATGCCCGCCAGCGGGTAGCTGACCGGGACGAACTGGCGCAGGCGCTCCATCAGCTCCAGGTAGGGGCCGTGGGGCGCTGCGTTGAAGGCGTAATGGGTCAGACGCGCGGCCTGCTGCTGGATGGCCTCGACCACCGCCGGGTTGCAGTGGCCCAGGTTGAGCACGCCGATACCGCCGACGAAGTCGATGTAGCGCTTGCCGGCGGTGTCCCAGACTTCGGCGTTGCGGCCGTGGGAAAGAGTGATCGGGTGAACGATGGCGATGGACTGGCTGATACTTTCCTGATTCATCTGCACGCGGCCTGTTGTTCGAGTCAGGTCGTATCCAAGCGTGGCGGGGATATATCCCGCAAACGAATTATTCGATTGCCGTCATTCGTTTTCTTCCTGAACTTGATGGGTTGTCTTTGACGTTATCCCGGGACACGCTCATTGGCGTGGAACGGGCAGGGCGCTACCATCGGCAGCCAGCCTCCTTCCCAAATCCAACAAGCCAAGGACGCGTATGACCGAGCAAGCCCTTTCCCTGCAGCAACTCGCCGCCCCTGATGGCACCTGCTATGGCTGCGGTTGTTCCCACCCCAGCGGCCTGCACGTGCAGAGTCACTGGGATGACGACGGCGTCCACCTACTGTGCCGTCATTCCCCTGATCCGACCTTCATCGGCTGGCCCGGCCTGGTCTACGGCGGCCTGCTGGCCATGCTGGTCGATTGCCATTCCAACTGGACCGCGATGGCCCACCACTATCGGGCCGAAGGCCGCGAGCCCGGCAGCCTGCCGCGTATCGACTGCGTTACCGGCCAGCTCAGCCTGACCTACCTCAAGCCCACGCCGATGGGCGTCGAGCTGCAGCTCAAGGCGCGGGTCGAGGGTGAGGTAGGGCGCAAGAGCCGGGTGATCTGCGAGGTCTGGGCCGGTGATGTGCTGACCGTCACCGCTGACTCGGTGTTTGTCCGGGTCGATACCGAGAAGCTCAAGCGCCAGGCTCACGGCGACGCCTGAACCTTGCGCCGGTTGGGAGGGGCTGGCATTGTCGAGGGTGATCCGGATGCCCGACAGGATGTTGCCATGCCCTACCAGATCCGCCCGGCCCGCAGGGACGATTGCGCAGTCCTGAGCCATATCGGCCAGGCCACCTTCGCCCTGGCCAGCCCGCCCGACAGTGCCCCGGCGGCGCAGCAGCATTACATCACCCACAACCTGCAGCCCGAGCATTTCCAGGCGCACCTGTGCCACCCGCACAAGCGCCTGCTGGTGGTCGAGCAGGACGGCCAGGTGCTGGGCTACAGCATGCTCGACCTGGCACCCGGTGAACTGGGGATCGCCGCGGCCGATCAGCTGGTGGAGATTTCCCGCTGCTATGTGCTGCCCGTCGCCCACGGCACAGGCGCCGCGCAGTCGCTGCTCGAGTCTATCTTGTCCCACACCTGTGGCCCGGTTCGCCTGACCGTCAACGAACTCAACGCCAAGGCCATCCGTTTCTACGAGCGCAATGGCTTTCGCAAGGTGGGCGAGGCGATCTTTCCCTGCGGTGACGAGCGGCACCGAGACTGGGTGATGGTCAGGACGCCCGACAGTCTTTAAATTGAATCCCCCAACCTTCAGGGCGCGAACATGACCGATCTTTGTGCATTCCCCATCACCCGCAAATGGCCGGCCCGGCATCCCGAGCGCCTGCAACTGTATTCGCTGGCCACGCCCAACGGCGTCAAGGTCTCGATCATGCTCGAGGAGATCGGCCTGCCCTACGAGGTGCACAAGGTCAGCTTCGACAACGACGACCAGCTGAGCCCCGAGTTCATCTCCCTGAGCGCCAACAACAAGATTCCGGCAATCCTCGACCCCGATGGCCCTGGTGGCCAGCCGCTGCCGTTGTTCGAGTCGGGGGCGATTCTGCAGTACCTGGCCGAGAAGAGCGGGCAGTTGCTCAGCCAGGATCCTGCCCAGCGCTACCAGACCCTGCAGTGGCTGATGTTCCAGATGGGCGGCATCGGGCCGATGTTCGGCCAGGTGGGGTTCTTCCACTTCTTTGCCGGCAAGGAATACGAGGACAAGCGGCCCCGGGATCGCTACGTCAATGAGTCCAAGCGCCTGCTGGGCGTGCTCGACCGCCATCTGCAGGGGCGCGAGTGGATGGTCGATGCGTACAGCATCGCCGATATCGCCATCTTCCCCTGGGTGCGCAACCTGGTGGAGCGCTACAACGCGCGCGAGTTGGTGGGGTTCGATAATTTCAGGGAAGTGCAGCGGGTGCTGGCCAAGTTCCTCGAGCGCCCGGCGGTCCAGCGCGGTTTGAAGATCCCGGCCTGACAGGGGATCCGTGGGAGCGGGCTTGCCCCGCGATAGCGTCGGAAAATTCAGTATCGCTATCGCGGGGCAAGCCCGCTCCCACGCTGGTAATCCTGCGCGATCGCCTGCAGATTCAGCGACATTCAGAGAATCTGGTTCAGCAACCAGTACAAGCACCCCGCCAGCAACATCGCCGCCGGCAAGGTCAACACCCAGGCCATCAACAGGTTGACCAGCGTCTTGCGTTGAATTCCCGAGCCATTGGCCACCATGCTCCCGGCCACGCCCGAGCTCAGCACGTGGGTGGTCGACACCGGCAGGCCGAACATGTCCGCCGCGCCGATGGTGCACATCGCCACCACCTCGGCCGAAGCGCCCTGGGCGTAGCTCAGGTGGGTCTTGCCGATTTTCTCGCCCACCGTCACCACGATGCGCCGCCAGCCGACCATGGTGCCCAGGCCCAGGGCGATGGCCACCGCCACCTTGACCCACAGCGGGATATAGCGGGTGGCGTCGTCCAGCTGGCGCTTGAACAGTTGCACATGGCGCGTGGTGTCGGCGTCGTAGTGGGCCAATCGGTGCTTGTCGATCAGGCGGATGGCCTCGCTGGTCAGGTACATGTCGTTACGCACGTTGGCCATGGCCTCGGCCGGCACGCGCTTGAGCGAACCATAGCCTTTGACTTCCTCGCCGATCATGCCGGTCAGCGCGGCCAGCGCCGGGACCAGCTCGGCGCTGGCCTTGGGCTCGGAGATGAACGCGGTCAGCACCTGGCGCGGATCGGCCGGTGCGGGGGCCGGCGCGGCGCGCACCAGGGCCTGGCGGGTGACCTCGGCGACCGCCGAGAACTGCAGGGCCTGCTCGTTGGGCATGGTCTTGTTCAGCGCATAGGCCATCGGCAGGGTGCCGACCAGGATCAGCATGATCAGGCCCATGCCTTTCTGGCCATCGTTGGAGCCATGGGCGAACGACACGCCGGTGCAGGTGAGGATCAGCACGCCACGGATCCACCAGGGCGGCGGTGTCTGGCCTTCTGGCGCCTGGTACAGCTCGCGGCGCTTGACCAGCGCGCGCAGGGCGAGCAGCAGCAGGGCGGCGCAGGCGAAGCCGATCAGGGGCGAGAACAGCAGGGCATAACCGACCTTGCTGGCCTGGGTCCAGTCCACGCCGCTGGTGCCGTCGCGCCCGTGCATCAGCGCGTTGGCCACGCCCACGCCGATGATCGAGCCGATCAGGGTATGCGAGGACGACGCCGGCAGACCCAGCCACCAGGTGCCGAGGTTCCAGATGATCGCCGCCAGCAGCAGGGCGAAGACCATGGCGAAGCCGGTCGACGAGCCGACCTGCAGGATCAGCTCCACCGGCAGCAGGGCGATGATGCCGAAGGCCACCGCGCCGCTGGAGAGCAGCACGCCGAGGAAGTTGCACAACCCCGACCAGACCACCGCCACCGGCGCCGGCAACGAATGGGTGTAGATCACCGTGGCCACCGCGTTGGCGGTGTCGTGGAAGCCGTTGACGAACTCGAAGCCCAGGGCGATCAGCAGGGCCAGGCCCAGCAGCAGGAAGGGGGTGACGGTGGTGACCACGGTGCCGCTGGCGCTGACATCCTGCTTGAGGCTCCAGAAGGTGTAGGCCAGGCCGGCCAGCAGCAGGCCGAAGAACAGGGTGAGGGTGGCGCGTCCGGGACGGTGGGACAGGTGGGGGCGGGAGTCGAGCTTGGGCAGCGCGTCCTGGCTGACCAGCAAGGGAGTTGTCATGATGGCTCCGGGGGCTTCGACGGAGAGGGGAAGGTTTCCTATCCTAGAAACAATCTGTTACTCCCGCGTGACCTCGGTCAACGGAACCTCTAGTCTAGAAGGCACCACGCAATTGCCAAGCGAGTTTCCGATGATCTGTTGCAAGCGGGTGTACGATCCCGTCATGGCGAGCGATGGCCAACGTGTGCTGGTCGACCGCCTGTGGCCGCGCAACACGCGCAAGGAAGACCTGCACGGGCAGTGGCTGCGCGAAGTGGCGCCGTCCGACGCATTGCGCAAGGCGTTTCACGCCGGCGAGTTCGACTTTGCCGGTTTTACCCAGCGCTACCAGCAGGAACTGGCCGCTCACCCCGAGCATTGGTACCCGCTGCTGGACCTGGCTGGCAAAGGCGACCTGACCTTGCTGTACGCCGGCAAGGACACCGAGCACAACAACGCCCAGGTCCTGGCCCGGTGGCTGGAGGACGAACTGGAACGCCGTGGCCCGGCCAGTTCGCCGGTGTGCTATGCCCCTTGAACTGATTCCTGCCAGCGACGAACACCTGACGTTTGCCCGTGACCTCACGCGCCGCGCCATGCTGCCGTATTACCGCGAATTCGATCTGTTGTGGATCGAGGAAGCCTTCGACGAAGCCTGGGGCTGGCGCGAACAGTGGCTGGTGGTCGAGGACGACCGGGTGCTGGGCTTTTGCAGCCTTAGCCAGGACCGCCAGGCGCTGTACATCCGCGAGCTGCACCTGTTGCCCGAGCAGCGCGGCCGGGGCGTGGGAGGTTGGGTGCTGGAGCAGTTGGCCGGCTGGACCGCGCAGCGTGGGTTGCCCTGGCTGCGGTTGATGGTGTTCAGCAGCAATCCGGCGCGGCGCCTGTACCAGCGCCGTGGGTTCGTCGAGGTCGGGATGGACGAGTGCTTTGTGCGGATGCAGCGCCCGGCACCTTGACGCGATCCTGTGTAGGAGCGGCCTTGCGCCGCGAAAGGGCCGCAACGCGGCCCCGGCGATCTTTGCTTTAACGCTCAAATCCTGGGGCCGCTCCGCGCCCCTTTCGCGGCACAAGGCCGCTCCTACAAGGGGCGGTGTATTTCAGTCCTGGCGCACCCTGACCATCTGTCCCTGAACCAGCATCGCCTCCAGCACCGGCCCCTGCAACGCCAGCAGGTCGCCGGCCAGCAGGTTCTGCAGCAGCGCCTTGCCATCGAAGCGATTGCCTCCCAGTTCGACCTCGCGCACGCCCTCGACCCGCACCACCGCCTTGCCCACCTGCCCCAGGCGGTTGCCGCTGATCACCAGCGGCCCGGGCTGCGGCGTGGCGTTGCGCAGGCTGACGGCGTACTCCGGGGTGTTGCCGATACGGTTGCCCACCAGGGTCAGGGCCGTGACCTCGCTGGCATCCACGGCGCTGCCCTGGCTGCTGGCCAGCAGGTTGTCGTCGATCAGCAGCGGGGCTTCGGTCGTCGGCGCGAGGTTGCGCAGCTGGATGCCATGGCCACGGCTGTCGCCGATGCGGTTGCCGGCCAGCAGCACGGCGCCGCGCTGGTCGCTGATCTCGATGGCGGCCTTGGCGGCGCCGAGGATCAGGTTGTTTTCGATCAATGCCCGCGTCTGGCCACGCAGGCGCACGCCGCTGTTGTTGTCGACCCCACGCAGCTGGTTGCCACGCAGGCTCAGCTGGCTGTCGCGGGCGTCGATGGCGTACTGCTGCGAGCCTTCGAAACGGCTGTCGACGATGGTCGCCTGGCTGTGCTGCAGCTCCACCGCGCTGGACAGCTCGCTGAAATGACTGGCCTCCACCAGCAGCGTGGCCGGACGCGTGCTGGACGGCTGCTGGGTGCTGAGCGCGGTACTCAGGCCGCGGGACAGGTTGGTGTTGTAGCCCAGGCGTTTGAGCGTCGAGCCGATCACCTGGGTATGGCTGCCAGCCCAGGCCACCACGAAGGGCCGCCAGGCGCGGTTGGTGTTGCCGGGCTTGTCGCCAGCGACGCTCTCCAGCGTCGATTGGTTCAGCCCCAGCCAGCCCTGGTTGATCAGCGCGGTGCCGGAGTAGCTGTACAGGTAGAGGCTCGTGCCCTCCAGCAGCAGCCCGGCATCGGCGCCGATCATCAACGGGTAGCTGAGCAGGTAGCCGTCCTTGTAGCGCTTGAGGACCCGTGGGTCGTGCAGCGCATCGTGCAGCTGCGCCAGGGTGATGCTGCCACCGCGCAGCACCACGGCCTGCGGGTGATGCGCCTGGTAGCCGGCTATGGCGCGGAACAGGCCGTTGTTGACGAACGGCTCGAACGGCCAGCTGCCGGCCTGGGACGAGAACATCGGTTGCAGGCTGACACTGGCGCGGCCCGCGGGTGGCGGGCGGCGTGCCTGCTCGAAGGTCACCGCCTGGCGGGCCTGGTGGCGCAGTTGCTCCAGCTGCTGCTGATACTGCGCCTGGGGCAGGGTGTCCATCACCGTCGCGGCCTGGGCAGTCGTCGCCAGCAGCAGGGCGGCCAGGCAGGTGAGGGAAAAGCGGCTGAACGGTGCCATGGGAGCGTCCTTGATCAAGGCAGGTTGGGGTAGGCCGGCTTGAGCGGGCCGCCGATCTGGCTGTAGTTGTCCACCTCGCCGTCTTCACTGTCGTACAGCTGGCGGGCGAGGGCATGCCCGGGCCGGCGGGCCAGGAACGGTATCAGCCAGGCCAGCTTGTAGGGCGCGACGTCGGCCTGGCGCTGGCCCTTGAGCTGGGGCAGGGAGTCCGGGGCGAGCACGCTGCGGGCGGCGAAGGTGGCCAGCTGGTCGAGGGTACGCTGGTCGTCCTCGCTCCAGGCCAGGCCGTTGGCCCGGGCCGACTCGCCGAGCAGCACCAGCGGCACCAGGGCGTACTGGCTGTAGTTGGCGGCCAGCTTGCTGCGTGCCACTTCCAGCGGCAGGTAGGCTTGGTCGCCATGGCGCACGGCCTGGGCCAGGCCCCGGCGCAGGTTGCCGTCGGCCCAGCGGATAAAGTCGTCGCGGTCCACCAGCATGCCGGCGGCGGCCACCGCCCAGGCGGCCCAGTAGTCGTGGTTGTTGAAGTAGACCGTGGTGGACTGGCGGCGCGGGTCGTATTCGCGGATCACCTGCTCGCCGAGCTGGGTGAACCAGCGTCGTTGCACGGGGCTGAGCGACGTCTTGCCGTCGGCCGCGGCCTGGGTCAGCAGCACCGCGCCGGCCATGGCCGCCAGGGCCCACTTGCGCGCTGCCATGCCGGTGTTGCTGGCGTCCGGGTCGAGCAGGGCACCCGCTTGCGCCCAGTGTTCCAGCCACTGGTCCTGGCAGGCCAGGGCCATGTTGGCCTGCTGCGGCTTGCTGGCGTTCTGAAAGCGCTTGCCGGCCTGGATCAGGCCGCCGACGAACTGCTTGAGCTGCCGGGCGACCCGCTCGCTGTCGACGTCGGGGCTGGCGCGCAGGGTGGACTTGCTGGCGTCGCGTGGGTCGTACTTGCTTTGCAGGTGCAGACTGCCGGTATAGGGCGGTGGTGGTGCCTTGCTGCAGGTCAGGGTGCGGTAGTCGGCGATCATGGCCGATTGCGCGGTGGCGCGGGCGGGCCAGATGGTTTGCGCGGCGTGGGCCGTGGGGGTGAGCAAGGCCAGGGCTGCCAGGGTGAGCGTGAACCTGTGGGGGCGCTTTGCGCCTCTTTCGCGGCGCAAGGCCGCTCCTACAGGAATTGCGTGGGTGCGGTTCACAGGCACAGGCGGGTCTCCACATCGGTGGCGGCGGTGCCGGCCTTGGTCGGTTCGAGGAACACCGAGAGCAGGTTGGCGCCGGCGAACTCGGGGGCCTTGCTCAGTTCGAGGTAGTACTGGCCGCCGCTTACCGCAGCCTCACGCCGGAACCACACCTTGTCGCGGGCGCCATTGTCGTAATAGACGATGAGGTAGAAGTCCTTGACGCTCCTGTCGCTCAGGCGGATATCGAGAAAGCCCTTGGACACGGCCTGCCGGGCGCTGCCGGCATTGCTCAGCAGTTCGATGCGCTCGCCGACCTTGAGTGGCGGACGCTGCTGTTTCGTGCCAAGGATTTCCCTGGACGCCCTGCAGCCGCCGTGTATCGCCGGCACCAGCTGGCGGTACATCAACGGCGAATCCAGGCGGTAGTTGGCCGGCAGTTCCCAGACGATCAGCTTGGGCGGCGCCTCGGGCTTGTAGTCGGCGGACAGCAGGTACTCCAGCAGCGAGCCGTCCTCGCCCACGCCGGGCAGGGCGTAGTTGAGTACATCCGCTTCCAGGTACTGCTTCAGGTAGCCGTCGAAGTTGAACTGCTTGCTCTCGTCCTCGCGGGCCGCCGCGTTGCTGTCGCCGACCAGGATCACCTCGGGATCGGGGGCTTCGTCGAACAGGGCGTCGCTGCTGTCGGCCACCGGCACGGTCTGGTAACCGCGCACGTACTGGAAACCGTAGTTGTTGCCGCAGATGTAGCTCAGGGCCAGGTTCAGGGTGCCGTCCTTGGGCACCATCACGCCGGGCTCGGTGCTGTAGCGCTTTTTGGTCAGGCTGTTGTAGAACGGCTGGCGGCGGATCTCCTCGGCCATGAGCCTGGCCGTTGCCTCGGCGCCGGCCGGGGTCCAGTGGTGGTCGCGGCGGAAGAAGTATTCGCCCTGGGGCGGCTGGCGCACCAGCTGCATCATCGGCGCCACCACCGCGCCGGCCTGGCGCAGCTGCCCCAGGTAGCTGTCGAGGTTGCGGCTGGCGCGCGCGTAGTCGAACCCGTGCAGTTGCTCGGCGTAGAGCTTGTCGCGGTGCATAAGGCCGCGGGTCGGCTGGATCGCCATGGCCACCTGGATGCCCTGGCGGTGGAACGCGTCCATCAGCCGGGCGAACTCCGGGCGCATGGGCGCGGGAATGCCGAAGTCATTGGTCAGGTCGACCATCGAGCGGAACAGCCAGCGCTCCTTGCCGGGGACGATCTGGCGCATCAGCTTCATGCGCCCTTCGGCATAGTGCTGCGGTTCGGCCAGGGCCGGGCAGACCATGCACTGCAGGTTTTCGCAGCCGGGCCGGACGGGCTCGGCGGCCTTTGCCTGCGCGCCGAGCAGGGCCAGGGTGGCCGCGAGGCCGAGGGGGAGGAGGGTGTTCATGGGCCAGTCATCCTTGCGTGCGGCACGGCGTCACTCGGTCGGGTCGATGCTGTTGGCCAGGCTCAGGCTGCGGTTGCCTGGCAGCAGCACATAGCTGTACGAGCGGCCCTTCTTGAGGAACAGCTCATCGAAGCTGGCCACTTCCTGGCCACCGACGTAGGCGGCGAAGTCGATCTTGATCTCGTTGACCATGCGCGCGCCGGTCTGGCCGCTGGCCAGGGCCTTGACCACCTCGTGCTTGCCGTCGGCGGTGCGCAGCGTGGCCTGGGACGGGGTCAAGTTGTAGAAGGCCACCTGGGCCTTCTTCGGCTCGTTGACGTACTGGTCGGCGATCAACTGCAGCTGCTTGCCGTCGTAGACCACGGTGCTGGCGGCATTGGCCACCAGGGTCGGTTCGATGGCCTTGGCGCCGATACCGATCCTGTGCACGCCGGCCGGCACGAAGCGGTAGCCGCTGAGCTGGCCGGGGGCGACCTTCTGCGGGTTGAGCTTGCCGCTGAGGGCCACCTCGACGTTGCCGTCGGACAGGTTGAGCACACGCACGAACGCAGAATCGGCCGGGGCCACGGCGTCGTACAGGTCGGCATTGCCTTCGGCGGCCAGGGCGGCGTGGCTGGCACAGGTCAGGGCCAGGGCGGTGAACAGGGGCGAAAGCTTCATCAGGTTCTCCTAGGGACGTCAGAAATGTCCGGGCTGGGCGCTGCGGGCCAGCGCGCCGGGACGATGGGCCAACAGGGTGCGCAGGGGGAACTCCCAGACCACGGTGTCGATCTGCGGGTTCTGCAACTGGTCGCCGGCGAGAAACTGGTTCATCGCCTCGAACGGCCCGCGGGCCTCCACGGCGATGGACAACAGGTCGCGGTTGAGCGCCTCCTTGAGGAACCCGACGAAGTTCCAGTCGTCGATCTTGCTGTAGCTGGTACCCACCAGCAGCAGGCTTTGTGTCTGTTCGGCGAACAGCGCGTCGCTGTCCTGTTCGGCCTGGAGGGTCTCGTACAGCTCGATCGGGTTAGGGCCGAACTGCGGCGCCAGGCGGGCGTGGTCGAACTGCAGGTAGTTCATCAGGTCGCCCTTGACCGTCTTGTCGCCGGCCTTGCGCGACACGTACACCTGGTCGCCGAGCAACTGCGGGCGCTGGCGGGCCAGTTCATAGGCCGACAGGCGCGCGCCGTCCGGGCTCCAGTGGGTGTCGGACTTGAGGAACAGCCGTGGGCCGGCCAGGTTGCGCAGGTAGGCGTCGCGCAACGGCACCACGTCCAGCCGGCGTAGCTGCAGGTCGGCGACGAAGCGGTCGTAGAGGCTGTGCACCCGCGGATCGAAGGCGTGCTCGGCGTGGTTGGCGTAGATATCCAGCTTCATCGGCAGCGGCAGCAGCACCAGGTGCTTGCCGTGCTCGGCCAGTTGCCTCTGGACCTTGACGATCTGCTCCAGCTGGCTCGCCAGGCTGGCGTCCAGGTCGTTGGGCACGCGGTATTCCTGGTTGGTGTAGAGCCAACCGTCCTTGCCCAGCACCACGCCCTTGGTGCCCTCGCCGAACAGCTGGAACTGGGCGTCGGCCCACAGTCGCTGCGAGGGCTCGCGCAGGAACAGGCGCTTGTCGTAGACCTGTTCGAACTTGCGCAGCAGCTTGCCGTCGACGAACAGGTTCCAGCTGTCGGTCTGGGCACGGGCAAAGCTCAGCACCGGCGGCAGCGAATAGACGAACATCGCCGCCAGCGCCAGGGCGAAGACCACACCGTTGGCCTTGCCGGCCGAATTCATCACTGGGTACATGGCATTTCCACGGAACAGTTAGTTGATTCATTGATCGACACGTCCCCCTGTAGGAGCGGGCTTGCCCCGCGATCAAGGCGACGCGGTGCATGGCACCGGCTGCGCCGGTGTTCGCGGGGCAAGCCCGCTCCTGCAGGGGGCATCTCAAGCCTTGCCCTAGAACTGGAAATACAGGAACGGCGAGAACGAACTGGCCGCCAGGCTGCTCAGCGCCAGCAGGAAGCCGCCCCACAGCAGCAGGCTGTGCAGCACACCGACGTGACGCATGAAGTAGCCTTCCTTGTTGCCGGCGTAGAAGCGCACGTTGTTGATCCCGGCCAGGATCAGCCAGGCGATTGCCACCAGGGCGAAGGCCATGGCCATCTTCGAGGCGCCGAGCACATAGAGCTCCAGCGAACCGAAACCGTTGAAGCCCAGCAGCGCCTGGTAGATCTGCAGGCTGTGGCGCAGGTCCATGGTGAAGAACAGCGGCATGCTCAGGATGATCAGCAGCGCGGTGCGCAGGTTGCGGCCCAGGTGATAGGGCGTGGTGACCTTGGTCGCCAGGTTGAACCTGCGCTCCAGCACCATGCCGATGCCGAAGAACAGCCCCCAGCAGATGAAGGCGAAACTGGCGCCGTGCCACAGGCCCGACAGCAGCATGGTCCACACCAGCGCCGGCAGGGCGCCGGCCACGCGCTTGCGCACCAGCGGCAGGTACACGTAGTCGCGCAGGAAATGCGCCAGGGTCATGTGCCAGCGCGACCAGAACTCGGTGATGCTCTGCGACACATAGGGCTGGTTGAAGTTTTCCGGGAAGCGGAACCCCATCATCAAGGCCAGGCCCAGGGCCATGTGGCTGTAGCCGGCGAAGTCGAAGTACAGCTGCAGGGTCGAGACCACCAGGCCGAACCAGGCATCGCTGAACTGCAGGGTGCCTTCGCCGACGAACAGCACGTTGATCGGCGCCAGGCGGTCGGCGATCAGCACCTTCATGATGAAACCGAGCATGAAGCGGCACACCCCCAGCGAGAACAGCTCCAGCGAGTGGCTGCGCTGGCGCAGCTGCGGCGCGAGCTGGCTGTAGCGCAGGATCGGCCCCGCCACCAGGTGCGGGAACAGCGCGACGAAGGCGGCGAAGTCGATGAAGCTGCGGGTGGGCGTGGCGTCCTTGCGGTAGATGTCGACGATGTAGCTCAGGGCATGGAACACGTAGAACGAGATGCCCAGCGGCAGGAAGATGTTCTCCAGGGTCCAGGTGTTGATGCCCAGCGGCGCCAGCAGCAGGGCCAGCACCTCGGCGCCGAAGTTGGCGTACTTGAAGTAGCCGAGCGTGGCCAGGTTACCGGCCACGCCGAGCCACAGCAGGCGCAGGGCACGGCGTTTGTCGCCGGCGTCCAGGCGCGCCTTGATGAACAGGCCGAAGCCGTAGTTCCAGGCGGTGATGGCGACGAACAGCAGCAAAAAGTCCGGGCGCCACCAGGCGTAGAACACGTAGCTGGCGGCGACGATCACCAGCGAGCGCCACTGTGGCCGGGCCAGGTAGTAGATGGCCAGGAACAGCGGCAGGTAGAGGAACAGGAAGACGTTGGAGGCGAAGATCATGCTGGCCGGTCCTTAGTAGCTGATCACCACGCCGACACTCAGCTGGTAGTCGTCGCCGGTGTCCAGCGCGCTGCCTGCGTTGAGGTAGCTGGCGCTGACCAGGGTGTTGACGTCCAGGTGCTTGCCGTCGAGGGCTACCGGGAACATCTTCCAGTAGTAGTTGAGGTCGATCATCTGGCCGACGTTGTCGCCCTTGCCGTGCCGGCCGGCGTTCAGTTCGCTCTGGCGCCGGGCGCGGGCATCGGCGGTCATGCGGATCGGCAGGGCGCCGCCTTCGTCGCGCAGGTTGAGCTGGGTCACCCGCAGGTCCAGGGCGCTGCGCGCCGTGGGCCGGGTCTCCAGGGCGACGCCGTAGTAGCTCAGGTTGCGCAGGTCGAGGGCGACGAACGAGCTGGTCAGGCGCGTGCTGTACGAGCCCTGGCGGGTGATGCGGTCGGACTGGATCGGGTTGAGCCGGAAGCCGTCGTTGTCGTCGTCCGGCTTGTCGGTCAGGCCGCCGCGCAGGGCCAGGCGCGGGGTCCAGGGCAAGGTCTCGAAACGCTTGCCGACCTCGCCCAGCGCCGCCCAGCCGCGGCTGCCGTGGCCGGTGCTGGTGACACCGTTGCCGGCGGTGTTGTCCATCGTGCCGTCCAGCGCCGCCAGTTCCAGGTGGTAGTCGCTGGCCAGCGGCAGGTTGTCGCCCTTGAAGAACAACCCGTAGCGCCAACCCTTGAAGTCGTAGCGGTCGTCGACATCGTGGCCGCTGCGGTCGTTCTCCTGCATCAGGCGCACGCCGACCTGGTTGTTCGGGCTCCAGCGATAGGCGTACTGGCCCATCAGGTACAGCGTGCGCGCTTCGCTTGCGGCCAGCGAATTGACGTCAGTGTTGTAATTGCGAAATTTCTGCCCGACCGCGACGAAGGCGTCGCTGAAGGTGTCCTGGTAGTTGAAGCGCAGCGACTCCAGGCTGTCGTCCCACCAGATGCCGTAGTCGTCGTAGAAGCGCTGACGACCGAACGACAGCGAGAAGCGCGGGTCGTCGCCGATCAGGTTGCGCTTGACGTACAGCTCGCGCAGCTCGGCGTACCAGCCCTCGGGTTGCTCGCGCTCATTGTTGTTGGTCGACTCGTTGGCCAGGTTGCTCGACTGGCTGGAGTCGTAGTTCAGCCACAGGCGACCATAGACCATCCATTTGGCCCAGCGTTTTTCCGGCGAGTACCAGGCGAACGACGGCTCGTAGCGCAGGCTGTAGAAGCTTTCGCGGTCGCGGCCGACCTGGGAGTCCTGCGGCCCGTAGCCGGTCTGCACGGTGAGCTTGTTGAAGAACTCCGAGGTGATCAGCGGCTCGCTGCCGTCAACGGCCGCGACGCGCACAGGCGCGTTGCTGTCGGCCTCGGGGCCGGTGACTTCCTCGGCCGCCAGCACCGTCAGGGGCGCCAGGGCGAGCAGGGCGCCGAGCAGGGGTGGGTGGGCTTTCACAGGGTGGCCTCCTTCAACAGATCGTTGCGCGCGGCCAGGGCGCGCTCGATGTCATCCTTGGGCAAGGTCTTGTCCAGCCGTTTGATCAGGCCGCGGGCGCGGGTCTCGCCCAGGTCGAGGGCGATGCGCGCATAGGTGTAGGCCTTGACCGGGTCGTGGCAGATGGCCCGGCCGCGCAGGTGCACGGTGGCCATGCGGTACCAGGCCGCGGTCGAGCCCTGCTCGGCCTGCCGCTGCCAGATGGCCAGGGCACGCTCCTGGTCGGGCTGGTCGAGGCCGCCCTTGCTGTACAGGTCGCCCAGCAGCAGCTGCGCGTCGGGATAACGGGCGGTGATCAGCTCGTCGATCAGCGCCTGGGACTTTTGCGGATCCAGGGTCAGCCAGTTGTTGACCATGTAGAACGCCGCATCCAGCGCCTTTGCCCGGGTCGGGTCCTTGGCCCGCACCTGGGCGATCAGTGCCTGGGTCTGCTCGGCGTTGTGCTCGGTGGGGTTGGAGATCATGAAGTTGGCCTTGGACACCTGCGCCGGCAGGTAGCCACGGGCGACGGCGTTGTCCAGCCAGCGCTGGGCCTCGGCGATGCCGTCGGCGCGCAACTGGTCGTTGGCCTTGTCGCGGGCCAGTTGCTCGGGCGTCGGCTCGACCTTGGGGCCCATGGCGCGGCTCAGGCGCTGTTCGCGCTCGGCGTCCAGCTCGGCGCGGGTGGTGCCGTGGATGCTGTCCAGCAGCGCGCCGATGCGCTGCACGACCTCCACCGGCAGGCTGGCCATCTCCGGCTCCAGGCTGCGGGCGAAGGCGAGGAAGGCCGGGTCCTGGCGCTCGCCGAGGAAGCGGTAGTAGCGCTCGATGCCGCGTGGGTCGATGCGCGCCGCCTGCTGGTACCAGCGCTCGGCTGCGGCGCTGTCGCCCTGGCGCTCGGCGACCACGGCGCGGTACAGCTCAGGGCGACAGTTGAGCAGGCAGCTCTGTTCGTACAGCGCCAGCAGTTCGGCGGCGCGCTCGCCGGGGAACAGCTGCGGATAGACCAGGAACACCTCCAGGCTGGTGCTGGTGCTGCGCGGATCACGGTCGTTGGGGTAGCGGGCCAGGGCCTGACGCACCCAGGCTTCGTGACTGCGCTGCAGGCGCGGGGTGCGGTCGAGCAGGCGCGCCAGCGAGGCCAGCGCCGGGATCTGGCCGTGGCCGTCGGCGAAGGCCTCCTGGTACAGGCTCACGATGTCCTGGCGGTTGGCACTGTCGCTGTTGGCCAGCACATCGCCGAGCAGCTGCTTGGAGGCCAGGTCGCCACGCTCGGCGAGGGCGCGCAGGTCGCTCGTGACATCGGCGCTCGGGTCCTTGTACAGCGCGTAGCGGATCTGCTCCAGGCTCTGCCCGGCCCAGGCGCTGCCGGCCCAGGCCAGGCCGAGGCCGGCCAGCAACAGGCGCGGGGCGTTCTTGGCGATCATGACCGGCCCTCAGTTGCCGCTGCCGAACGGCAGGCCCAGGTACAGGTCGACCGCCACGGCCTTCTGGTAGGCCGCCGCCGGCAGCGGGCTGTCCGGCTGGATGGTCAGGGCCAGGTTGTGGTTCAGCTCGTCGGAGCGGGCGTCGACCACCTTGCCGCTGAAGTGCTGGTCGAGGCCGAACACCTGCATGTCCACCGAGCGCACGCGGCCGACATCGGCGAGCTTGTCGAACGGCACGTTGGCGCGCACGAACAAGCCCTCGTGCTTCGGCAGCAGGTGCATCATCGGCGCCGCCTTGTAGCCATAGCCGTCCAGCGGCGGCGACGGGTACCAGACCTGGCAGTCGCACGGGCTGTTGATCACCGTCTCGACGCTGGCGCGCCCCAGCAGCGCCTGCAGGTCGCCCGGGGCGAGGTCGGCCAGGGCCTTCATGTCCGCCGGGCTGGTGAAGCTGGTGGCCAGCTGGGTGGAGATGTTCGCCAGCGGCTGGCCGGCCTGCACCTCGCTGGCGCCGGCCGGCAGCAGGTACCTCACGTAGCCGTTGTCCGGCATGCTGATGACCTGGGCATTGCCGGCCACCGTGGCCTGCAGCGCCGGGACGCGGAAGAACAGCAGGTAGCCCTTGTAGCCGACGAAGCCCAGCGCGGCCAGGCCGGCGGTGGCGTACAGCGCGGTGCCGGCCACGGCCTTGAGGCGCTCGGCCGGGGTGCGGGCGCTGGCCTGCTGGTGCTTGCGCGCCTTGATGTAGTTCTCGCGCTGCATCACGTTGAACAGGCCGTTTATGTCGGCGACTTCGCCCGACAGGTAGGCGCTGATCAGGTAGCGCAGGATGTCGCGCTTCTGCGCGTCGAGGTCGACGAACTGCGCGCCGACCTCCTTGCCGCGCTGGGAGACGATGCGCACCTTGCCGTCGATCGACAGGTCTACCTGGTTCAGGCGCAGCTGGATCGAGGCGTCGTACAGCGCGCCGACGGTCAGCGGCGCCTCGTGCAGCAGGCCGATGCCGCCCAGCGAGATATCGGCAAGGTCGGCCTCGAACGGTTCGCGGCCGGCGCCGGACAGGCGCACCCGGGCGTGCATGCGGGTGCGCACGTACTGACGCTCGTCGATGGCCTCGTGGACGATATTGGCCGCGGTCGTGCCCGGGGCCGCCGGGGTATTCGAAGTACTCATGTGCAGGCGCCTTTCCTTAACGTTGCGAGAGTTCCAGGAGAACGGTGATGACCCCGAAGAAGATGGCGATCGAGGAGCACAGCATCGCCTTCGAGGACCAGCGGTTGAGGCTGGCGTCGAAGTCGACGCTGCCGGTGGCCAGGGTGGTCTTCTGCCGCGTCCAGCGTTGCTGGTCCATGTGGAACATCGCGTAGACCTTCATCAGCGAACCGACGATCTGGTTGTAATAGAGAACGAACGGGTACATCGGGCTGACCGGGTGCCCGGCGAAGACGAACAGCACCGTCACCAGGCTGCGCGAGACCAGCACCCAGAACAGGTACACCAGCAGGTACTGGATGCCGAACACCAGGCCGGCGACCACCGAGCCGGTCAGGCCCATCAGGCAGGTCCACATCGACACCCGCTGGTCGAGCAGCACGTACAGGGTGAACAGCCCCAGGCGCGCGCGGCCGAGCAGGGCGGTGGCGCGGAAGTTCTGGCGCAGCGAGTTGCCGTACCAGCGGAACATCAGCTGGCGGGTGGCCACCCAGAAGCTGTCGCTGGGCGGGTGCTCGACGGTCAGGGTGTGGCTGTCGGGCACGTAGAAGGTGTCCCAGCCGGCGCGCATCAGGCTCAGCCAGCTCGACTTGTCGTCGCCGGTGAGGAACTGGAAGCGGCCCAGGCGCCAGTGTTCGAGAAAATCCGCCTCGACGTCGCGGATGAAATCCGGGTCGGTCATCACCCCGGCGCGGAAGAACGACAGCCGCCCGGTGAGGGTCAGCACCCGGTGCGAGAGGGCCATCGAGCACATGTTGATATGCCGTTGGACGAAACGCATCGAGTGCCACTGGCGCATCCAGCGACTGCCCTCGACCTCGCAGAACTCGTTGGTGGTCAGGCCGCCGACGTCGGGCAGCACGGCGAACAGCTTGACCGCCCGCTCGACGCAGCCGGGCAGCATCATGGTGTCGCCGTCGACCACGCCGACCACCGCGTCGTCCAGCGGCATCTGCCGCGACAGCGCGCGGAAGGCGTGGGCCAGGCCATCGCGCTTGCCGGTGCCGCGGGCGCGGACGATCACCAGGCCGATATCGTCGCGGCCCCGCACCTCGTCGCGCATGATGTCCTTGATGAACTGCTCGTCGCCCTTCTCGACGATCGAGGCGATTACCGTGCACGGCACCTTCAGCCGCTGCACCTCCTGGAACACCGACTGGTACACCTTGAAGGTGGTGTGGGTGGGGATGCGAAAGCTGGTCACCACCATGAACATGTGCGACGGCAAGGCCGCGTCACCCAGGCGCTCGACCTGGCGGCGCAGGCGCGGGAAGCGCCAGTGCAGGAAGTACATGCCGCGCAGGTAGTGGACGATGGCGTTGCCGTAGCGCCACATGCCCAGGGTGCCGATGATGAAGATGAACAGGTGGTGGTTCGGGTCCAGGTACTGTGGCGCAACCATCTGCGCGGCCAGGGCGATCAGCCCGGCGAGCAGCGCCCAGGCACAGAAGCTAGCCGCCGCGCGCATATACCCCGGGGCCGCGAAAGGCCGCTGTTGCTGTCGTTCCATGGCGTTGTAGCTCCTTGGGTCGGGGCCCGCCGTAACGGCGGGCGGCGGCGTGCCTTACCAGCAGATGCCGTGGCGTTGGGCGTCGCTGCTGCCGGCCATGAAGCCGACCAGGTCGATCACCTGCTTGCCGTTGCCGACGTCCAGGGCCTGGACGAAGCGCTCGTCGTTGTTGCCCAGCACGATCACCTCGGCCTCGTCGATCACCTGCTGCAGGTCGCTGCGCAGCAGGGCGCTGACGTGGGGGATCTGCTGCTCGATGTACTGGCGGTTGGCGCCGAACTGGCGGGCGTGATCGACGTTGGCGTCGAAGATGCGCAGGTCGTAGCCCTTGCCGATCAACTGCTCGGCCAGGGTCACCAGCGGGCTTTCGCGCAGGTCGTCGCTGTTGGCCTTGAAGGCCAGCCCGAGCAGGGCGATGCGACGCTTGCCGGCCCGGGTCACCAGGTCGAAGGCGTTCTGTACCTGGTTGCGGTTGCTGTCCATGATCGAGGCCAGCAGCGGGTGCGCCACGTCCAGCTGGCTGGCGCGGTAGGTGAGGGCGCGCACGTCCTTGGGCAGGCACGAGCCGCCGAAGGCGAAGCCCGGGCGCAGGTAGTAGCGCGACAGGTTGAGCTTGTAGTCCTGGCAGACCACGTCCATCACTTCGCGGCCATCGACCCCCGACGCCTTGGCGATGTTGCCGATCTCGTTGGCGAAGCTGACCTTGGTGGCGTGCCAGACGTTGCAGGTGTACTTGATCAGCTCGGCGACCTCGATCGATTTGCGGATCACCGGGGCGTCGAGGCCTGTATACAGCGTGGCGAGCAGATCGCCGGACTGGCTGTCGAGTTCGCCGATCACGGTCATGGCCGGGAAGTCGTAGTCCTGGATCGCCGTGCTTTCACGCAGGAATTCCGGGTTGACCGCCACGCCGAAATCGCGGCCGGCCTGCTTGCCCGAGGCCTGCTCGAGGAGCGGGATGACCACGTTCTTCACCGTGCCCGGCAGCACCGTGCTGCGCACCACCACGGTGTGGCGGCTGGCCTTGTCGCGCAGGGCCGCGCCGATCTCCCGGCACACCGCTTCCATGTACACCAGGTCGAGGTCGCCGTTGGCCTTGCTCGGCGTGCCGACGCACAGCAGCGACAGCTCGGTGGCCAGGATCGCCGCCTGGACATCGGTGGTGCCGCGCAGGCGGCCCTGGCGCACGCCGTCGAGCAGCAGCTGTTCCAGGCCCGGCTCGACGATGGGCGAGCGGCCCTGGTTGATCATGTCGATCTTCGCCTGGGCGACGTCCACCCCCAGTACCTGGTGTCCGCGTGCCGACAGGCAGCCGGCGCAGACCGCTCCCACATAGCCAAGTCCGAAGATACTGATGTTCATAGATCCCTCTCCCCAGGCGCGGCGCAAGGCCGGCCGAGATACTCAGTTCAGAAGTTTTGAAAATGCCAGACGCGCAGGATCAGGCCGCGCTAGATATATAGCGATGCAGGCTGTTTCTTGGTGGTCTTTTTACATCCTAAGGAGTTTTCTGATAGTTCGGCAAGCTTTGTTGTGTTGTTGTTTTGATAAATTCTAAATGCCCTGTGAGAAAGTTAAAAATCGTTTATAAAACAATGACTTAAAGTTAGATAAAAGTTGGGCGTCAAAAAAACGATACCCTTGTTTGTGCCGATAAAATGACGCCAAAATGGCGCTTTTCGCCACTTTTTCAACCGTTTCAGTCGCGCTTCGATGTGCGCTTTTTTACTGACTTGGGTGATTTTTCTGATTCTTGGAAGTGCTATTTTCGTCTGTCGTCGGGCGCTTCCATGTCCCCCAGGCGTCCGACTGTGGCGCAATGATGGCTTGCAAGGATTGGATCCAATTGGCATAGTGCCGGACGACTGCGCAGGCATTCACTCGGGTGCGGGATGCACCCTTCTTCCATTCATGCAAAGGAGGCAAGCAGATGAACGGATTCGGTCCGCGACTCAGAGAAGAGCGCGAACGCCTGGGGCTGACCCAGCGTATCTTTGGCGACATCGGTGGCGTCGAGCCCAACGCCCAGGGCAAATACGAGAGCGGCGAACGCACGCCGCGCATGGACTACCTCGCGGCGGTCGCCAGCAAGGGTGTCGATGCGCTCTATGTGCTGAGCGGCGTGCACACCCCCGCGCCGCTGGACAGCCTCACGTCCGACGAAAACCGTCTGCTCGACGCGTTCCGCCGCCTGCCCTCGGCCGACCAGGCCGCGGTCTGGCACCTGCTCAACCGCCTGGCGGGCGAGGAGGGCGGGGCACAAGTGCTGCGTATTCGGCGGCCTGACCGGCAGGCATATTTCCATGACGCTTTGCGCTAGGTTCGTTGTGAAAAATTTTGTTAAGGTGGCGGGATCCAATCGCCCCACTGACGAGGTGTCTGCTTGATTAGGGTCCTGGTGGTCGACGATCACGATCTGGTGCGTACCGGCATCACACGCATGCTGGCCGACATCGACGGGCTGCAGGTGGTGGGGGAGGCGGACTCTGGCGAGTCCGCCCTCAAGCTGGCCCGCGAGCTCAAGCCGGACGTGGTCCTGATGGACGTGAAGATGCCAGGGATCGGTGGTCTGGAAGCCACGCGCAAGCTGTTGCGCAGCCATCCGGACATCAAGGTGGTCGCGGTGACCGTGTGCGAGGAAGACCCGTTCCCCACCCGCCTGTTGCAGGCGGGTGCCGCGGGCTACCTCACCAAGGGCGCCGGGCTCGACGAAATGGTCCAGGCAATCCGCCTGGCCTTCGCCGGCCAGCGCTACATCAGCCCGCAGATCGCCCAGCAGCTGGCGCTCAAGTCGTTCCAGCCGCAGGGCTCGCCGTTCGACGCGCTGTCCGAGCGGGAAATCCAGATTGCGCTGATGATTGTCGGCTGCCAGAAGGTGCAGATCATCTCTGACAAGTTGTGTCTGTCCCCCAAGACCGTCAATACTTACCGTTATCGAATCTTCGAAAAACTCTCGGTCACCAGCGACGTCGAACTGACCTTGCTGGCTGTCCGCCACGGTATGGTCGACGCAAGTCTGTAAGCACACACCTCATGTCACAACCTTTTGATGCAAGCGCGTTCCTGGCGACCTGCAGCGGTCGCCCGGGCGTGTACCGGATGTTCGACGCCGAAGCCCGGCTGCTGTACGTGGGCAAGGCCAAGAACCTCAAGAAGCGCCTGGCCAGCTATTTCCGCAAGACCGGGCTGGCGCCGAAGACGGCTGCCCTGGTGGGGCGCATCGCCCAGGTCGAAACCACCATCACCGCCAACGAGACCGAGGCGCTGCTGCTCGAGCAGACGCTGATCAAGGAATGGCGACCGCCCTACAACATCCTGCTGCGCGACGATAAGTCCTACCCGTACGTATTCTTGTCTGACGGCGAATTCCCGCGCCTGGGCATCCACCGCGGCGCGAAGAAGGCCAAGGGCCGCTATTTCGGCCCGTACCCCAGCGCCGGTGCCATCCGCGAGAGCCTGAGCCTGTTGCAGAAGGCGTTCTCGGTGCGCCAGTGCGAGGACAGCTACTACGCCAACCGCACCCGCCCGTGCCTGCAGTACCAGATCAAACGCTGCAAGGGGCCGTGCGTGGGGCTGGTCGCCGCCGAGGAGTACGCCGAGGACGTGCGCCACTCGGTGATGTTCCTCGAAGGCCGCAGCCAGCAGCTGGGCAACGAGCTCAGCGCCGAGATGGAAAAGGCCGCCATGGCCCTGAACTTCGAGAAGGCCGCCGAGCTGCGCGACCAGATCGCCCTGCTGCGCCGGGTCCAGGACCAGCAGTACATGGAGGGCGGCTCCGGCGACGTCGACGTGGTGGCGGCCTTCGTCAACCCGGGCGGCGCCTGCGTGCACCTGATCAGCGTGCGTGGCGGCCGGGTGCTGGGCAGCAAGAACTTCTTCCCCCAGGTGGGCATCGAGGAGGAGGTGGCCGAGGTCATGGCCGCGTTCCTGTCCCAGTACTACCTGGGCAACGCCGAGCGCGAGCTGCCGGGCGAGCTGATCGTCAACGTGGTGCACGACGACTTCGCCGCCATCAGCGAGGCGCTGCAGACCCTGCGCGGCCGCGAAATCAGCATCAGCCATCGGGTGCGCGGCACCCGCGCGCGCTGGCAGCAGCTGGCGGTGACCAACGCCGAGCAGGCCCTCAATGCCCGCCTGGCCAACCGCCAGCACATGGCCGCGCGCTTCGAGGCGCTGGCCCAGGTGCTCGACCTGGACGAGGTGCCGCAGCGCCTGGAGTGCTACGACATCAGCCACTCCAGCGGCGAGGCCACCGTGGCCAGCTGCGTGGTGTTCGGCCCCGAAGGCCCGCTCAAGTCCGACTACCGCCGCTTCAACATCGAAGGCGTTACCGCTGGCGACGACTATGCGGCCATGCACCAGGCCTTGCAGCGCCGCTATGGGCGGATCAAGGACGGCGAGGGCAAGCTACCTGACGTGCTGCTGGTGGACGGCGGCAAGGGCCAGCTGAACATGGCCCGCGACGTGATGCAGGAACTGGGCTTTGCTGACCTGACGCTGCTGGGGGTGGCCAAGGGCGTGACCCGCAAGGCCGGTTTCGAGACCCTGTACCTGAACGACGTGGCCCACGAGTTCACCCTCAAGGGCGACTCGCCGGCCCTGCACCTGATCCAGCAGATCCGCGACGAAGCCCACCGCTTCGCCATCACCGGCCACCGCGCCCGGCGCGGCAAGGCCCGGCGCACCTCGAGCCTGGAGGACGTCGCCGGGGTCGGGCCCAAGCGCCGCCGCGACCTGCTGAAACATTTCGGCGGCCTGCAGGAGCTCAACCGCGCCAGTGTCGACGAGATCGCCAAAGCCCCCGGCATCAGTAAAAAGCTTGCCGAGTCGATTTATGCCAGCCTGCATAGCGAGTAGAATGCCGGGTTCAACTCGCAGCCAGTCGTACCGATGAATATTCCAAACCTGCTCACCGTTCTACGCGTCCTGCTCATCCCGATCTTCATCCTGCTGTTCTATGTGCCCTATCACTGGAGCTACATGGCCGCCAGCACGGTATTCGCCATCGCCGCCGCCACCGACTGGCTCGACGGCTACCTGGCGCGTCGGTTGCAGCAGAGCACCCCGTTCGGCGCCTTCCTCGACCCGGTGGCCGACAAGCTGATGGTCGCCGTGGCCCTGGTCCTGCTGGTGCAGGTGCACGCCAACTTCTGGCTGACGCTGCCGGCGGCGGTGATCATCGGCCGCGAGATCGTCGTTTCGGCGCTGCGCGAGTGGATGGCCGAGCTCGGCGCCCGCGCCCACGTGGCGGTGTCGAACCTGGGCAAGTGGAAGACCGCCGCGCAGATGCTGGCGCTGGTGATCCTGCTGGCCAACCCGCCGCTGCTGACCTTCTGGGTGGTGCTGGGCTATGGGCTGCTACTGGTGGCGGCGGGCCTGACCCTGATCTCGATGGTGCACTACCTGCTGGCCGCCTGGCCGCACCTGCGCGAAGGTTCGGAGCAGAAGTAAAAGTTTTTTTGAATCAAGGGGTTGACGCCGTTCTGGAAATCGCTAGAATGGCACCCATCACGACGCGGGAATAGCTCAGTTGGTAGAGCACGACCTTGCCAAGGTCGGGGTCGCGAGTTCGAGTCTCGTTTCCCGCTCCAAATATCGATCCGCAGTGCGTCGCTGGGATCACAAAGAAGAGGCCGAAAGGCCTCTTTTTTTGTGCCTGGGATTTGGTGGTTGCAGGTGCATGGCGTCTCTTGCCCCAAGGCACAAGCACCTGTCAGTCGAGAAGCCACCCCGAGTCCCCCTCGACAAGCGTGCCACCATGACTGGTGCGATCGCCCTGGCGTGCCACGCACTTGCCATCGATGAGAAAGTGCGTGGCCCCCGTTTCGATCAGCGCCCCACAGCTGATACGGTCCCCGACCCGGGCAACGGGTTTGCCATTGAACTGGTAGGTTTCACTGCCGGATTCCACCACACCCGCGCCATGCAGCGGGCACTCGTGCAGGTGGCCTACAAGGACGACCGGTTTCATGTGGGTTCTCCTGCGGCAGGGCCAGTACGGGACTCACGGTCTATCGCTTCCGGCCATTGCACCCTGGGGGCCAATCGGCGAATGGGGGTGAGTTCGAAGTCATTGTCCCAATCGCGGGGTGGGCGAACGAAGGTGGGAAGGGCGTTGGGGCCCTGTTGCATGAAGAGTCTGATGATCTCCCAGTATTGCTTGCCATCCTCAAGGTCATGACTGAAGAACAGGCGGTCGATTATTTCGTTGGTACCTGTCTTGCGTACGGCGATGACGATATTCTCAACGAGTCCGCCGTTGCCCATCGGCGCATAAAGGCTATAGACCTCGGCGATGAGGTCGCTCCAGTTATAAACGACAGGGCGTACCCCCCAGTGCTTTTTGCTGAATATTCGAACCTTGTCTTGCTTGTATTCGTAAAAGTAAACTTTTTGTCGTAGTCGGTTGAAGCGGATCGGCTCGTCGCGCGGTAGTTCAGCGTCTAAGCGTACGATAGGAATGGTCAACCAATATATAGCTGTCAGCGCGGTTAGGCTTATTATGGTGAAATCCAGTTCAATTCTCACCCTTTCGAATGCCGTTATGTATATTAAAGATAGTATTGGTAGTAGCCCTGTCAACAGAACTATGCTTCCGCCGATGAGGCCGATGCCTCTAACTCTTAGTGTGGATCTGGGTACTTCCATGTAGGTTTCATTTATTTTGTTTGGCGTTGGGGGGAGCACGACTGCGTTGAGATTTTGTGTGGGCTTTTCATTGGGTAGAGGTAGATTGTATTTCCACCCTAGGCCCCGGTGAGGTAGCGTATTGTTATTAATGGTCATTGACAGAGTTCCATGAATTCCTGATGGGCTGTACACGCAATCGATCTCACGTGGAGTCTCCTGTGGGACCGGTACGGGACTCTCGGTCTATCGCTTCCGGCCATTGCACCCTGGGGGCCAGTCGGCGAATGGGGGTGAGTTCGAAGTCATTGTCCCAATCGCGGGGTGGGCGAACAAAGGTGGGCAGGGCGTCTGGGCCCTGTTGCATGAACAGTCTGATGATCTCCCAGTATCGTGTTCCAACCTCGATATTATGGGTGAGGAAGAGACGGTCGATAATTTCGTCGGTACCTGGCTTGCGGACTGCGATAAGGACTTTTTCGACGACTCCACCATTACCCATGGGGGCGTAGACACTACAGACTTCGGCGATAAGATCTTTCCAGTCGTAGACCACAGGGTGGATCCCCCATTTTTTTCGGCTGAACACGCTGATGCGATCAAATCTGTATTGATAGAAGTAGACTTTCTGGCGTGAACGGTTAAAGCGTATTGGCTCGTCGCGCGGTAGTTCTAGGTCTATACGGATATAAGGTATAATCGTCCAACATAATGCAGTTATAATTAGGTATCCTAGGAGAATGAAGTCTGTGTCTATTTCGCTGCTATTTGTGATTGAGTCATAGATGAACGGTAAGTTTGCTAGAAGGATAAGTAGTAATGTTGCACTTCCGCCGATGCTGCCAAGGCCTCTGGTACTCAAAGTTGCTCTGGAGACTTCCATGTAGATGTTGTTTATTTGGTTTGGTGTGGGCGGTAGCAGGGCTGGGTTGAATGGTTGGGGTGGTTCTTCGGTGGGAAGAGGTAGGTCATACTTCCAGCCAATGGGGTGGCGAGGTAGATATTCATTGGTTTTAGTCATTCGTTGATCGCCTGGATTTCTAAGTGTGCATAGGCCTCAGGAGAGTTTCGATCTGGCCAGTACGTGACGTTCAAAGTTGCAGCCATGATGCTGTGCTTACCAAGGCCTGGGGTGAGTGCCGGCGGACGCCACCACTGGGCGAGCAGCCGCGCCCCGGAGGACACGCCCTCCATACCGACCAACAACCCGGCTTTACGGTTGATCGTTACTGTCGACCTCATGGGGCGCATCCTTCTCGATATCAGGAGTTTGACTTGGGCTCTTGGGTCGACGTTCAGAGACACGGGGTTTCCTCTCCGGTCGTTTGCCTGGGCGTATAGTCCAGAGGTAGGCGTTCTCCCGCAGCCTCTCCTGAATATGGGGTGGGTAATCGTCAACGGTGGTCACTGCCGGGACGGGTTTTCCCGGCAGGCCGGCTTCACGGATGATTTTGGGCCAGCGAGGTTTCCAGCACAGCAGGAGACTCACCCAGTGACCTGTTCCGATGATCAGGAAGGCAGGAGAGAGCAGCACCAGACCGCACTTGATGACGCGTGGGGAATTGCGGAAGTAGTGGGTCAGGCCTTCGAATTGAGGCGTGAAGGCTTGCCAAGGCCAGGGGAAGTGCGAGGTGATGTGGGGGCGCGGTAGTCCCTCTGGGCCTTCATCCATGAAACGACGGATAAACTCCCATTCGGCTTGAAGCTCTGCGAAATTATTGGCGGATTTGCCGACCCAGATCAGTTCAGGACGCAGTGTGCCAGTGAACACGGGCGACCATGTGAGTTCCAGCGGCATGCCCATACCACCCGGTGGAGCATACTTTTTATCAGAGCCGCTGGACGATACGCCGTTCCACGGCAGCGTGACGATCCCACCGCAGTAGACAGGACGATGAAGGTAGACCTGTTGAGTGGTACGGTTGAAGCGTATCAACAAGTGACGGGAGGTGAACATTTCCAAGCGAGTTAAACGCAGGCCATACATCAGATAAGGCACTGCGAGGATTAAAGATATGCCAAGGAAAAAAAGTGACATAAATAATTGCTCGCCATATGGCTTGCCATTAGATATTAAATGATTGAGCTTTTCTATGCCGCCAAGGGCTATCCATAAGTTAAATGCTGCTGAAAGTATAACGATCAAAGAAAGTATCGATATCAGTCCGCGTTTATCCTCCCACATGCCACTGCGCATTTCGAGCACATGCTCGTTGTATACGTAGACTGGGCCACGGCTCTTTGGGGTTTCACATACTGATTTTTTTGCGGCTGCAACGTATTCTTCGTCTTCGCTTTCATACACCCCTCTATTCTTGATTGTTTTGTTCTGCTTTTTAAAGGCTTCGCGTTTTTCTTTTGGGTCAATGGCGGCCAGCCATGCGAACCACTCAATAAAATACATTAAACTACCTCATTCATGGCATTGAATAACGCTTCGAGCTCATCGGTGTCCTTCATGTATCCTTTGGCGGAGGGTTTAAGGCGGAAGCAGCATTTTGTACACCACTTCTCCAATGCGTCGTCATCGATGATGAGTAAGGTTATTGTGGTGCCGAGTACAATAGCGCCGCCTATCCAACTCAAGCGGCTCAGAAACATCATGGCTGCACGGTTCGCGGCTAGCCGTGCGGAAAGAGTGGAAAGGGTAGCGTATAAGCTGCTTCTCCATGTTTGGTTGGCACTCATTGATAGCCATTGGAAAAACGCACTCGCTTGTGAAAACGCTATTCCTCCTTGTCCCAGAATTAGGGCGATGGTTGCGCTTCCTCTAAGTCCGTAGGCTGCTGCAAGCGTTGGTTTGGATCTAGCTTCTGCTTCCTTGGCGTCGGAGAAGTCCCAGGCAATGCTGACAAGCCCCCCCACCGTCGCCAATCCCGCCCCCCACAGCCGATAA
>NZ_JAQMYQ010000035.1:0-60619 GCF_028369275.1 Mitsuaria sp. RG | reverse complement strand
AAGGGGCGCAAAGCGCCCCCGACAATATCTCAGGAGTGACTCAGTTCCGCATGCTCGTCGCCGCCCAGCACCTGCTGATCAGTCTGCTTGAGCAACTGGCTGGTAACCACCCCCGCCATCATCGAACCATTCACGTTCAGCGCCGTACGCCCCATGTCGATCAGCGGCTCCACCGAGATCAGCAAGGCCACCAGCTCCACCGGCAAGCCCATGGCCGGCAGCACGATCAGCGCAGCGAAGGTCGCCCCGCCACCCACGCCGGCCACACCGGCCGAACTCAGGGTGACGATGGCCACCAGAGTGGCGATCCACAGCGGGTCGAAGGTATTGATGCCCACGGCCGGGGCAACCATCACCGCAAGCATCGCCGGGTACAGCCCGGCGCAGCCGTTCTGGCCGATGGTCGCGCCGAACGAGGCGCTGAAGCTGGCGATCGACTGCGGCACGCCCAGGCGCTGCGTCTGCGCCTCGATGTTCAGCGGAATGCTGGCGGCGCTGGAGCGGCTGGTGAAGGCGAAGGTCAGCACCGGCCATACCTTGCGCAGGAAGCGCAGGGGGCTGACGCCGGTCAGCGCCAGGATCACCCCGTGGACCACGAACATCAGGCCCAGGCCGATGTACGACACCACCACGAAGCTGCCCAGCTTGAGGATGTCCTCGAGGTTGGAGCTGGCCACCACCTTGGTCATCAAGGCCAGCACGCCATAGGGGGTGAGTTTCATCACCAGGCGCACCAGGCGCATCACCCAGGCCTGCAGCACATCGATGGCCGACAGGGCGCGCTCGCCCTTGTCCTTGTCGTCCTTGATCAGCTGCAGCGCGGCCAGGCCCAGGAACACGGCGAAGATCACCACGCTGATGATCGAGGTCGGCTTGGCCCGGGCCAGGTCGCCCACCGGATTGGTCGGGATGAACGACAGCAGCAGTTGCGGGATGTTGAGGTCGGCGACCTTGCCCGCGTAGTCGTTGTGGATGGCTTGCAGGCGGGCGCTTTCCTGGGCACCGGCCACCAGCCCTTCGGCATTGAGGCCGAACAGGTTGGTCAGGACGATGCCGATCAGCGCGGCGATGGCGGTGGTCAGCAGCAGGGCGCCAATGCTCAGCACGCTGATCCGGCCCAGGCTCGAGGCGTTGTGCAGGCGCGCCACGGCGCTGAGGATCGAGGCGAAGATCAGCGGCATGACGATCATCTGCAGCAGGCCGACATAGCCGTTACCGACCAGGTCGAGCCAGCCGAGGGTAGCCTTGAGCACCGGGTGGCCGGCGCCATAGATCGTGTGCAGGACCAGGCCGAACACCACGCCCAGCACCAGGCCCAACAGCACTTTCTTGGCCAGGCTCCAGTCGGTGCGGCGGGTTTGCGCCAGGCCCAGCAGCAGGGCCAGGAACGCCAGCAGGTTGAGTGACAGCGGCAGGTTCATTGAAGCTCCAGGAAAAGGCGGAAGAGGCATCGCCTCTGTGAGCGATTACGAACGGAAATGCTAACAGCCTGAAAACAAACGAATTTATACCTAAAAGTAATTTGCATAGTCGTTTATGGAATAACGTCTGGTCGTTTTTGGCAATGAACATGACGTTTGCGGTTGTCTCGGGGTCGCTCACGCATGCCTGTTTGTCACAAATCAGGTCTAGGGTTGAGCGGCCACGTCTTTTGGAGAACCGCACATGATGTCTGCTCCGAGAATCCTTGCCGGCGGCCTGGCCCTGTTGCTGAGCGCCAGCAGCTGGGCGGCCACCGAGCTCAAGCATTGGCCCGCCGAGGCCGCGCAGAAGCTCGACGCGATGATTGCCGCCAACGCCAACAAGGGTAACTACGCGGTGTTCGACATGGACAACACCAGCTACCGCTTCGACCTCGAGGAAGCGCTGCTGCCGTTCATGGAGAACAAGGGCCTGCTGACCCGCGACAAGCTCGACCCCTCGCTCAAGCTGATCCCGTTCAAGGACACCGCCGAGCACAAGGAGAGCCTGTTCAGCTACTACTACCGCCTGTGCGAACTCGACGACATGGTCTGCTACCCCTGGGTAGCCCAGGTGTTCTCGGGCTTCACCCTCAAGGAGCTGAAGCAGCAGGTCGACGAGCTGATGGCTTCGGGCAAGCCGATCCCCAGCACCTATTTCGAGGGGGATCAGGTCAAGACCATCGAGGTGCAACCGCCCAAGGTGTTCACCGGCCAGGCCGAGCTGTACAACAAGCTGATGGAGAACGGCATCGAGGTCTATGTGATTTCCGCGGCCTCCGAAGAGCTGGTGCGCATGGTCGCCGCCGATCCCAAGTACGGCTACAACGTCAAACCGCAGAACGTGATCGGCGTGAGCCTGCTGCTCAAGGACCGCGCCAGTGGCCAGATGACCACGGCGCGCAAGCAGATCACTGCGGGGCAGTACGATCCCAAGGCCAATGAAGGCCTGGAACTGACCCCGTACCTGTGGACCCCGGCCACCTGGATGGCCGGCAAGCAGGCGGCCATCCTCACTTACATCGATGAGTGGAAGAAGCCGGTGCTGGTGGGCGGCGATACCCCGACCAGCGATGGTTACATGCAATTCCATGGTGTGGATGTGGGCAAAGGCGGCATCCACCTGTGGATAAATCGCAAGGCCAAGTACATGGACCAGTTGAACGGCATGATCGCCAAGAACGCGGCGGCCCAGGCCAGGGAAGGGTTGCCGGTGACTGCGGACAAGAACTGGGTGATCGTGACGCCGGAGCAGATTCAGTAACAAGTCGTCATGGCCCTGTCGCGGGGCTTGCCCCGCGATAGCGACAGACCAGGTCAGTCAGGATTAGGCACAATGCCCACACCCACCCAGATCATCAGCGACACCTTCGCCCTCTACGAGCGCCACGGCAGTGCCGATTACATCGGCGAAGCCATCACCCAGATCGAGCACATGTCCCAGGCCGCCCAGTTGGCCATGCAGGAGGGCTACGACGACGAAGTGGTCCTCGCCGCCTTCTTCCACGACATCGGCCACCTGTGCGAGGGCGAGGACATGGGCGGCTATGGCATCGTCAGCCATGAACGTATCGGTGCCGAGTACCTGCGCCGCTGCGGCTTCAGCGAGCGACTGGCGCGGCTGGTGCAGTATCACGTCGAGGCCAAGCGCTACCTGACCTTGCGCCAGCCCGGTTACTACGATCGCCTGAGCGAGGCCAGCCGGCGCACGCTGGCGTACCAGGGCGGGGTGATGAGCGACAGCGAAGCCGATGCTTTCGAGGCCGATCCTCTATTCCGGGTGAGTCTGCGCCTGCGCGAGTGGGACGAGATGGCGAAGCTGACCGGGGTGCCGGTGATGGATCTGGAGGTGCTGAAGAGTAAGGCTTTGGCGGTACTTTGATCGATTCGTTGTTTTCAAGGTGTTCGGCGTTAGAGTTGCAGCGCCTATCAGATCGAGCGCCGCCCGCGCGGCGCATCGCGGCACAAGGCCGCTCCTACATCTGTTTCGGGCCAGTCAATCCTGTGCCATTACCTGGTCCACCTTGTTGCTCCGACGCGGTCTCAGCGTGGACACCCCACCTGTCTCAAGACATGCACCAAGGCAGGCAACCATGGCCTGACAGGTTCGGCACGTTGCAACAAATGTAGGAGCGGCCTTGTGCCGCGATGCGCCGCGCGGGCGGCGCTCGATCTGATAGGCGCTGCAAGGGTAACGGCAGACACCTGAAGGCCCTCGCTCGGTCAAAGACCCTGAAAGGCTTGGCCGCAAGATCCCGCATCACTTCTCCAGATGCTCATGCTGTGCCTCTTACCATACTTCCCTTCCTGGCAGCCCACTCGTCGCAATAGTGGGTATGGTGTTGATAAACGCCGCTCGGTGGTTATACTAACCACCGAGCGGCCAGCCCAAGGAATGGGTTCGTGAACAGCCGTGAAATGATTTCAGTGATCGAGGCGGATGGCTGGTACCTGGTGCGTTCGAAAGGCAGCCACCATCACTTCAAGCATCCCGAAAAGCCAGGCCTGGTCACCATCCCGCACCCAAAGAAAGACCTGCTGCCGGCCACTGCGGCCAGCATCCTGCGCCAGGCGCGGATCGGCTATGCCAGTTGACGAGGAGACCCATCACCATGTTGTTCCCCATTGCGATTCTCCCCGGTGACGATCAACACGCCTGGGGTGTTGAAGTCCCTGACATCCCGGGCTGTTTCTCGGCCGGCGAAGACCTCGACAACGCCATCGCCATGGCCCGCGAAGCCATCGAAGGCCACCTCGAACTGCTGGCCCAGGACCAGCAGGAGATCCCCAAGGCCAGCCTGGTCAGCGTACACGCAGCCAATCCGTCCTATGCCGGTTGTACCTGGGCGCTGATCGATATAGACATCACCCGTTACCTGGGCAAGGCCGAGAAGCTCAACATCACACTGCCAGCGTACCTGCTCACCCGCATCGATTCGTATGTGCAGAACCACCCGGAGCACAAGAGTCGCTCGGGTTTCCTGGCCGAGGCGGCGCTGAGGATTTTGCAGGGTGATTGCAAGTGATCAGCGGCTTGCATCCAAGGGCAGTCGCACACTGTCGGTACTCCAGCAGCAGCTCGCTGCCAGGATTGGTCGCGATAAGCTGGGCGATGCTCAGCCCCAAACCGCACTGGTCGGACTATGCGATCTGCAACGCCTTGGCCAAGTACCCATTGACCGGCGACACCTGTGACAGCCTCAACTGGCGATCAAGTGACTACATGTGTCAGGCCAGGGGATAGATGAGGCAGTAACGGACAAGCGCCTGCTCGATGCTTTGCTTCTGCCTCAAGACCAGCTCAACGGCCACCACTCGCCCGTCCTCGACGATCTCGTAGAACACACGGTAACCCGCAAGATTCAGTTCCCGGTAGTGCGCCACGCCCAGCTCGCTGGCCTGAGGACTGATGGGATAGGCGGCGGGTGCCATCGAGAGCTTGTGCTCAATGGCATCGATCAGGTTGGGGATCGTGTCGAGTGCTGCCGGGGCGCCGTTGTAGACCGCCAGATGATGAACCTGGTCCTCAAGGCTTTGTGACGCGGAGTCGGTGAAACGAATACTTGGCTTGGCCATGCGTTATCGCTTAGTCCTCGGCGAACTTCCTGGAAAGACGCGCCTTGAGATCGTCCGCAGAGCTGTGTTTGCCTTGAGCGTACTCGCGTGAGCCCATGGCCAGAAGCTTGACCAGGGCGATGGCTTCGTCGCGACGCTTGCGATCTGCATAGGATTCAATCACATACGCGGGTGTGCCATTCTGGGTGACCACCATGGGCTCTTCCAGGTCGAGGTCTGCGGCATGGCGCTTCAGGTAGCTGATAGTTTCGACTCTCATCTGAGTGTCCTCGAGTGCAGTGGAATGCATCGTAGTCCAAATTCAGACTGAATCAAGACCGTAGGTCTGGCAAGCCGCGTCAGCCAGTATTCGATGGGCGATCCACATGGCTGTCGATTGGCCTGTCAAGGCGATCATCCAATTGGTTCCAATCCTCCCCGAACAACTCCACCGGATGCATGGTTCGGTCCGCGCCGTTGCCGCACGCCAGTGCCTTGGCCGGGCAGTACAGGTCGCAGCCCCAGCAGATCCGTTCGGGATGGCTGGGGTTGCTGGGAAATCGCTTGGCCATGTCTCCCTCCATGAAGTGAATGCCTGCGCTCAGGCTATGCCGCGCATGGCCAAGGGGCTTGATCGGGGTCAATGCCGCTAGCTGATCGGCCCGGGCGCCTGCACCTGTTTCATCAGGTCGTCGTTCCACTGGCCCTCGACCTGTACATGCGCGGCGGCGCCGAGCATCACCGCTTCGATCAGGTTGTGGTTGAGGTAGGTGTACAACCCGGGCTGGCGGAAGGTGTACAACGCAGCGCCTGCCGCGCCGCCGGGGATGAACCAGGTTTCCAGGTTGCGTTGCGGCGGGTTGGCGAACTTGCCCGAGGCCCAGACATAGTCGCCATGGCCGCCGATCAGGTGCGGGCGAGTGTCGCGGTTGGCCTGGGAATGGACGATCAGCACAGTCTCGCCGACCTTTGCGGTGAGCGCCTGCTTGCCGGTCAGGGCACCGACGCTGCCGTTGAACACCACATGGCTGGGCACCAGCCCTTTCATCAGCTGGCTCATGTCGCCGAAGCTGGCCATGGGGTTGGCGTAGCGCTTGTACTTGCCGTCCTTGTCGCGGGGGATGTAGTAGTCCTGCTCGCCGATGTACCAGACCTTGTCGTAGCGCAACGGCTGGCCCTCGGGGTCCTTCAGGCCGTCGCGGGGCAGGACCATGATCGCGCCGTTCATGCCGCACACCACATGCCAGGGAATCATCGCCCCACCCGGTGCGCAGTGATACACGAACACCCCGGCACGGTCGGCCTTGAAGCGCAATATCACTTGCTCGCCGGGCTTCACGTGGGTCAGCTCGCCGCCGCCGAGGGCGCCGGTGGAAGCGTGGAAGTCGATGTTGTGCATCATGCTGTTGCTGGCTGGGTTGACCAGGGTGAGCTCCACGTAGTCGCCCTCGTGCACCACCATCAGCGGGCCGGGAACCGAGCCGTTGAAAGTCATGGCGTGGATGTAGGCGCCGGCGGTGTCGATAGCCAGCTCCTTCTCCTCGATGACCATGCGGAACTCGACGATCCGCGGCTTGCCCTCGGCGCGTTGGGTATGGGCGTGGACTTGCGGCGGCGCCACCAGCTCGACGCTGACACGCTCCAGTTTCGCCAGGTCAACCGCCGGGTCCTGGCCCGGTACGGCGGTCGCGGCCTTTGCCAGGCCGCTGCCAAGCGCCGAGGCGCCGACGCCCAGCAACACGGTACCGGCCAGTATGCCGCGCCGGGTCAGGGACACGCCTTCTTGCTCATTCATGGGACTTCTCCTTAAGTCGACGAAAGCCGTCGGGCACAGGAATAGCCGCTTTGAATGTAGGGTTTATTGAGGGAGAACAAGAAGTGGGTGGGGTGGGCGATGTGTCGCAGGTGGGAAGCCGACGTTCAGGCTGCCATGTCGGCTCATTCTACGAAGGGTTGGAGATGGTTTCCTCGGTTCGTCAGCGGTAGAGTCTCTGTGGATAGATAATCATGGGGTAGCTAATGAATCCGAATCTCAATGAATTGAACATGGGTATCGAGTACGTTTCGAGGCACCCAGACGTGCCCTCGATTTACATCTATGCCAGTCGATTTGCCGTGGCCGAGAATCCGGAAGTCGGGTTCTGCGAGTATGAGATTCTTGGGTCGACGCCATTTGGCGCGCTGGAGAAGTTTGGAAACTACAGGCGGGTCAGGCTGAAAACGCTCACCGGACCTGTCCATATGGGCAGAATTTCGGTACAGCTTGTGGATGAACCAGGCACGAATAAAGTGAACGAAATGGGATCATGCACCATTCACATGAACCTGCCGCCAGTCAATAACGTGAAGGGCTAACAACCGACACGCTCAAGACAAAGACATCCATCATTGGCCCGTCTTTATGTCGCGCTGCAGGTTGCTTATTAGCGCTGGCTACCCTCGGAATCCGACGGAACGCCAAAACGAAAAAAACCGCCATAAGGTGGGTTTTTCGGGGGTTCCAGAGATTGTGAAAGCTTTCTATGGAACCTTGAATGGTGTGACAAAAAAGGTGACAGATTTATTTAATGGCATCAGTGGTTTGCCGCAGACATGAGTTGTAGTTTTTTGCTGGTTGGTCCTCATCAGAGGTGCGGCTTTACAACCCCCGCAAGAACGCGCCCGCTCAGATGTGCCTCCCCGATGCTGTGGATACCCTAGCAGCCGGTTCGTACCGGTTGATGTATCGCCAAATTGGCGATACGATCAGGCCATGTCTACCAAACATCGATTTCGCGACAAGTACCGAATCGAGCTAAGGGAAAGAGATCATCTCCCACCCCATGTCCACCTTACGGGCGGTGGAGTGGATGTGGTGATCAGTCTGGAATTTGTGACGGTTACCCAAGGCAGAGCACCTGCCAAAGTGGTGGAAGAAGCCCTGGCTTGGGTTGCGGCCAATCAGGCCGATTTGTTGGAGGAGTGGATGAAATGGCATCGATGAAACGTCCCCGTCTCAAGGGTGTGCAACCTCTATCGGGCACCAGCCTTGAGCTTACCTTTACCAATGGTCAGCATTTCACCCTGGATATGAGCGATGCGTTCAAGACGTATCCGGGATTGGCGCCGCTGTCCAATCGTAAAGCGTTCGAAGGTGTCGTATTGGGCGACGGGGGATGGTCGGTGGAGTGGCCGGCGCTGGATATTCAGATTGGTGCGGATACCCTGCTGCTGGATGCGCTTGCCCAGAATGCCCCTGATGAAAATACCCGCGTTTTTATTTGTTGGCGTTTGCGGCATCGGATGACGCTTGACCAGGCTGCCGAAGCGCTGGGCGTCAGCGCCCGAAGCATCAGTCGCTATAGCAGTGGGCGTGAAGCGGTTCCGCGCACTTTGGCACTGGCATGCTTGGGGTGGGAGAGTTTGGAGCAGAAGGCCGCCTGATCGGGTGTTTTGAGTCCTGTCGGTGGGGGCTTGAGGTTTCCCTGTTGTGATCCGCGATTGCCGGGGCCGCTTTGCGGCCCATCGCGGCACAAGGCCGCTCCTACAGAAGACGCGGTGCGCTTGCGAACCTGATTCTCGGCGCGACATCGCAGCCCCGAAACGTGAGCTAGCTCTGTGCCTACGGTCCGAGCTGCGCCCGTGCCTTGTGTGCCAAGGCCCTGTAGTCGTCGATGAAGTCTTGCCTGCAGTCATCCCCGTAGTCCTCGTGGAAACCCATTTGGAATGGCGCCACGCGAATCTCGGTGAATCTCTCATGCCATCCCCCGGCTTGGGTGATGAGGGTGTGGGGGAGAGCTGCATCGAACTGGTCAGCGGTGATATCCAGATTGTGCCCTTCGAGCCTCAGTCAGATATGCCGTTGCTCCGGATCTTCCTTCAGCTCGCCCATCACCACGTCGACGGTAATGCCCTCATGTTCCTCACACAGAAACCACGCCAGCAGTAAGCTCGCGACTTCACAGCAGCTTGTGGGGAACATGGAGAATAGGTCGAACGCAAAGCAGTCCGCAGGGATTTGCCGGAACGCCTTTGAGAACGCCATGGCGGAATCCACAACGCCTTGCGCAAGGTTGGGGGGATTTGCCATTTGGGTCACATCTCGACACCGAAAACAAAAAAGGCCCACCTTTCGGTGAGCCTTTTGAGTACTGTGTATGGTGGCACCAGGAGTCGAACTTGAAGAAAAATTCAGTGAAAACAGCAGTTTAAGCCTTTAGGTCTTTTTTCTATCCCTATTGCTATCCTTAACGAATCACAGCGCGAAGTGTTAGTTTTCATCGTTTTCTGAAGAAAAGTGATTGTCCGCGCTGCTAAGCGTGCTGAGTGCATGCTGGCACAATAATCATCTCAATAGTATCATTGTGCCGCTATTCAGTTGTAGTGCGGTCGGAAGCATGCTTATCCTCAATCAGAACGGCTGAGGGCTTGTATGGAGTCAGTGAACTCGACGTTGGGTGTGGGAAATGGAAGACTATGCTCGTGCTGTATTAACTTTAGATGATGCTCAGTTGGAGCTATTTGTTAGAGACTGGGTGTCTAACAAGTTGGGTGCTTATGTTGAGGTGTGCAGATTCTCAGGCGCGAAAGATCTCGGGCGAGATGTGGTAGGTTTTTTGACTGAAAGTAAGCATGAAGGTGATTGGGAAAACTATCAATGTAAGCAATATGCCAAGCGCCTGCCGACTGACACAGCAATTTGTGAACTTGGTAAGATTTTGTACTATTCTTGGAAGGGTGATTTCACACCCCCGTCCAAATACTTTTTTGTTGCACCAAAAGGCTTGAACAGAAATCTAGAAACGTTGATATTTAATCCGAGCAAGCTGAAATCAGCAGTTGTCGATGAGTGGGATAAATACTGCCGGTATAAAATTATTGAAAATGGCGACATTCCTCTTTCTGATGAGCTAAGGCTGGTGCTGGAACGCTTTAACTATTCAAGCGTAACGCGGATAGCTCTTGAAGATATGCTGTCTGATCCAGCAGCAAAGAAAGTGCTGTTCAAGTACTTTGGTGCTGATCCGGGTATGTCGCCGAGAGGGATTGTGCCCCCGGCTATTTTAGATTCTGAATCGGAATACATAAGACAGCTTGTTGGTGTCTATGCAGAAAAAGAAAGTGTGATCATTAACAATCATGAAGAACTGGATGCATTCCCTCAGTACAAAAAAAATCTAACGCTTCAGCGAGAACGCTTTTTTGATGCTGATGCGTTCAAAAGATATTATCGAGACAATACCGATGCTGAAGTGATTGACGGCTTTGAGGAAGACATCTATCACGGTGTGGTGGATGTTTTTGAAACGGCCCATCCAAATGGCATGGATAAAGTTCAGTCTGTTATGACTCAGGCTGCTGCTATTCAAACTTCTGGAACCACTGCAAAATATGCGAGAGTGCCAGTAAAGCAAGGGATCTGTCACCACTTTGTAAATGATGGGAAGTTCAAATGGATAAGTTGAATGACTCTGGCACGCGCTCGTTGTTTAATGGGCCAATAGAGACTGGTGTTCGGACTGTTGTGATCCTAAATGCCTCCTATCCTTCCGCTTATGATATAAATGAGTTGGTTTGGCTTGACCACCTTATTGTCCACAGTGCTGATGTAGGAGGCCCACCAAGCTTGCATCCAAAACTTCCCCAGCGAAGTGGCGAGATACTTGTTCGTCGGGAATTAGTAAAAAATGGCTTAGGCTTGATGCAACAGTTCGGGCTTGTTGCGGTTGTGCCTTCAGCTAGTGGCTTCTGTTATCAAGCTACAGAAACTGCATATCCGTTGGTTCAGTTGTTATCTTCAGAGTATTCGATGAGTCTCAAAAGTAGAGCTGAGTGGCTTGCCGAAATGATAGGTGGCATGTCTAGGCTCCAACTGCAAGATTTGATTACGTCTAAGATAGGTAATTGGACAGTAGAATTCCAGAATGATTTTTCGGATTTGACTGATAATGGAATATAAAGGCATAAAAATTCGGACGCTTGAGTTCATAGGACCTCAGGTTGAGCCAATCAAACTTGAGTTCGGTAGCGGCTTAAACCTGGTTTATGGTGCGTCTAACACAGGAAAATCATTTGCATTGAAGGCAATTGATTTCATGCTTGGTGGAGAAAATACCCTACCTGATCTCCCCGAACGGAAAGGGTTTGATACGGTATTGATGGGGTTCGATTTAATTGGTTCCGGCGTACATACAGTTCAGCGCTCACTTTCTGGTGGCGCTTACAAATTTTATGATGGCCTGTACGAGTTTGCACAGCTTCCACAGGAGAATAGAGTTCTCCAACCTAGTCAGAGATCTAAAAGTAAAGAAAGTCTCCCAGGGCTATTGTTGGATTATCTAGAGTTGTCCGGTAGGCAATTAGCTAAAAATCAATCTGGTGAAAAAGAAAATTTTAGTTTTAGGGAGTTGATCCCATATGTCCTCGTCGACGAGACAAGCATCCAAGCTGAACGGTCCCCTGTAGAGAGTGACCTAGGACCTGTAGCTAGGCCAAAAGAGCGTAGCGTTTTTAGATCCTTGTTAACCGGTTTGGATGACAAGTCTATTATTCCTGTCCTTGATTCGAAAAAATTCCAGGCATCCAAAGCTGTAAAAATTGAAGTTATTCAGAGCTTGCTTGGCGATGTCGAATCGGAATTAGAGTCAGAGTACACAGATACATCGGACTTGTATGCGCAAAAGGAAAGGTTGGACGCTAGTTTAGAGAAAATCCGATTGCAGTTGCAGTCATATAGATCGCTATCATCAGATTTGATTTCTGAGAAAAGAGTTGTTTCTCAGGATTTATCCCAGTCACTAGAACGTGCAGAGGATATACGCCTACACCTTCAAAGATTCTATCAGTTGAATAGCATATATGATTCTGATATCGCGAGGCTCGCGTCTATAGAAGAGGCGAGTTTTTTGCTTTCACTAGAGGATGCTGATTGCTCTGTTTGTGGTGCTCCTGCTGAAGCGCAAAGTATCAAAAATCAGATGGATAAGGTAAGAGATGAGCAGTATTCGGCGTTGGTTGAGATTGAAAAAGTAAAGACACTTCAGTCTGAGTTAGAGGATACAATTGGTTCTTTGCGTGTTGAGCTATATAAGATTGAAGAGACAATTCCTACATTGGAGGAGCGGATTGTCGAAATAGAGAAAATCTTAGAGGCTCAAGTGCCAGAAAAGGATGAGCGTCAATTGTCACTTGATGAGGTCCTTCTCAAGAAAGATCACGTGGTAAGAGGAGTTTCTCTTCTGGATCGGAGAGAAAGTTATCTCAGAAAAATTAAAGAGTATGAAGAGTTAAAGGCCCCTAGTAAATCGGACCGACCCGATCTAACTGTGCCAGGAGACGTAATTCACGAATTTTGCAAGGTCGTTACCTATGTTTTAAATGAGTGGGGCTTCCCTGGGGAGAAAGTAGTCTCTTTTGATAAGGATAAGTACGAAGTTATAATTGACGGAAAATTGCGCATCGACAATGGTAAAGGGGTTCGGGCAATAACTCATGCGGCATTTAAGGTTGCATTGCTGATTTATTGCCGACAGCAGAATCTCCCACATCCAGGATTTATCATCCTTGACTCACCGTTGTTAACATACCGAGATCCCCTAAAGAATCCTCGGCAAGGTGCGCTTACCGAAGATGAAATTAAGCTGGCGAAGACATCTGTTAAGGTGAATTTTTTCGATCATCTGTCAAAAATTAGTAATCTAGGTCAATTCATAGTCCTGGAGAATATTGATCCTCCTACGGGTATACAGGATATTGCGCATGTTGAGGTATTTTATGGAAGTGCCGGGGGTGGTCGTTACGGGCTATTTCCGATGATCCCTTCTATAGAAACTCAATAAAAGAAGGCTGGTTTGTGATGTTCGCTGTTGCTGTATACTAGTTGGTTCTTGGTCGCAACTTCGAATTTCATGTAAAAAATCAGAGTGGAAGTATTTGCTGTTAGGGGGATAGTTTCAGGTCGCGATAATCACGACCTGGAACTATTAAATCAGACTATAGCTAAGATTTATTGGGTCTATCTGCTTTTCTTGGTCTTGGCAAGCGACTTCTTAATGCGGTATTTTTTTTCTTTTATGAAAATGTCACTTTCCTTCAAGACTTCACTAAGGAAATTTTCAACATCAGAGTAGTAGACTCTTAATGACGGCAACATTACATCTCTACCAAATTCCTCAAAGGATTTGTTTCCATGCGCAAGGGCGTTACGCCCATTTTTTACGGCTAGTAGTTTCGAGCCATAGGATTCGGAAATCGTAATTCCGTATTTGCTCATGACCTTTCGTATGATTTTTGCATCTAAGTTTCCACTATAAAGCTGATAGCTCTCAGTCATCTCTTCATAGTTTACAGAGAAGTAGCCCTTTCCTCTTAAAAGGTCAACTGTATGATGCAATACATCTAGCGAGTCGTGAATGCTTGCTCTTTTTTCCTTGTGCTTGTAGAAGTAAACTAAGGCAAGATCTTTTAGGTTTTTGTTTAGGTTGTTGTAGTTTACTTTGCTTGTGTTTATTTCGTCGTGCAATCTGGTTAGCGTCTGAGTGATAGTCGCTTCAACGATGTTGTATAGTGATAGTATAACGGTTGCCCTCAAGGCGGGAGTATTGATTCTCCTTGGGCTTGTTATGTGGCCATCTTCTATGGATGAAATAAGATTCAATAGGTCTGTCGTTTCCGACAGTCTTAGGTTCATGTCTTGCTTTATCGAGTACATTTGTCAAGCCTCGATAAGCATGTCGCGGATATAATTTACACGATCTGTAAGTTTTTGCTTTCTGTGCAGTTGATTTGGTACATGGGTATTCTTTTTGAATTCATCATTCTGTAGCATTGTTTCAATTTGGCGGGATGTTAAGCCATGATTGATTTTGTTGCTTTGAAGAGCTTTCAGCGTCCCAATAGATATGGCTTCAAATACGGAGCGCTTAGTCTGTGGATTCGATTTATGCCTGTACCCAAAAGGGAACATTGCCTTGACAACTTTGTTGACGCTATCGATTTTATCTGTGTACGATTGTATTTCTGATTTTGCGTCTTCTGGACTAAGTCTAGATAACTCAATATTTTTTCTTTCGATATATTTGTCCAGGAAGTCAGAAAGACTGCCCGGTACACCTTGTATATAAGCATCGTTTTCTGATAATGCAAAGAAACGTAAAAGTAACTCTTGTCGCTCTTGCCTATTTTCCAGCCATTTATCAATTAGGAGCAGTTCTCGGAATAGCGTACTATTCTCAACATACTCATAAATGAAGGATGTGAACGGACCGGTATATATGCCTTTGCGTTTCTCCATTGGTTTGAGAAGGTCACTTCCGCGGTTTATGCGCTCAAACATATCTTTTTTTACATCGTCTGTGGTTTCTTCAGACAATATGATTAACCTAAGGGCGGTATCGAGAAACTTCCCCTGTCGCCCCTTCTCTAATTGTTGGAATGTGAGCCCATTAGCTTGGCTGAGTGACTCAAGACCGGAGAGTACAAGCTTGTTTTCAGTGAAATAATGAATCGCTCTAATGCGTTGTGAGCCGTCTACGATTTCCCACGCACCGTCACGATTTTCAGCAACAAATATAAATGGGATAGGTAAGCCCAATAGGATTGATTCAATTAGCTTTGAGGAACGTCTTTCATCCCAAGTAAAGTCACGTTGATAATCCGGAATGAAAAGAACGTTTCTTTTAATGTCGACGGCACCTCGTTCATCTTCATCTGCACTAGAATACTCTATGCCATCTCTGTACTTATCTGATATGTACTCAACAGTGAGATCGCGCATGTCATATCTGACTTCGCGTCTCTTAGCATAAATCTGTTCTTCAAGCTTAATTATGTCTGACATTTTAAAATTCCTTTTTCAATTTTTATAAATGGTGCTGTCAAAAAACCAACGCGAGAATCTTGCAGGCTGGCATTGCCCAATACATTACTTCATTCGTCGCGCTAGCGCTACAATGAAAGCATGGCAAATGTTTTTTGGTTTTTAGTGACGCTAGCCCACTGTCTGAATACCGCTTGTCATTGTCAAAGTCGGTTCGCCACTGCTAATCAGAACATCCATGGCCGTTCTAGGCGGGCAGCAAGTAACTGTGCAGTCAAACGGTAGTAGTATCGTGTCGCATCACTGCGCTCGCTTAAATGGTGGTCAAGGAACCAAACTACATGCTTTCTCTGCCAAGACCAAGGACTACATCGCTGCCAGCGTCTTGTGATTTCAACTTGAATAATTTTCGCTTGGCGCAAATGACGTTGCCGTGTCGCGTGTGACCCGGTCAGCACGCCAGCTAGGAACATCTCCATATCGAATGGCTTACACACGCTCGCCCCCAATGTAGGCAGCGACCACGTCGCTCCGGCCATGCCCCAGCTCATAGCTGATTTGCCTCCGGGCCTCATGATCGAGGTTCCTATCTATCTGACAACATTGGCCGCGGTTGATTGGTGCGGGGTGTTGGGTGATTTGCTCATAGCGTTCACATGCATACGCCGCTCGTAGCTCATGGAAGCCTTTGAGCTTGTGTGCATGCAGCACGTCCCGTGCTGGGCGGATGATTTCCTGCAGAACATTCAGATAGCTTTCGTCTGGCGCAATCAGGTTGCGGCTACTCGCAGGCGACACCTGCTGTGCAAACCCAAGTGCGTCTTGAACATGGTGGTCCACCGCAATCCATCGTGGCGCCGAGGCGCCGGCGCGGCCGCCTTTGGTGCCTTCCTGAATATTGATCCTGCCTAGGTCGTTAGCCTCACGGCTTAGCCGTGGCAGGTCAGCCAAGATGGCCTCACGCAAGCGCATGCCGGTGGCTCGTGCCAACAAAACGATCGCAGCGGCCCGAAGCTGATGATGACGGCAAAGCGCTTCGACGACCTGCTTAACCTGTTCGCGGTCTTGGCCCTGCGGCACTGAGTCTCGAACTCCGCTGCGCTGCATACCCAACGCCTTGCTCGGACTGGGCAATTTCACATACTGATCACCGCGAAGCGCCGCCATGGTCCTGTTAACGCTAGATAGCCGGTTTTGTGCGGTGCTGACGGCGAGGTCACCGCGCCTAACCACTTCACGCAGATACGCCGCGTAGTCGGCCAACAATTTGCGATCAATCTGCCGCGCATCATTGATGCCGGGCCCCAGTTCGGAGCGGCACCATCTGACGAATGCCTGCCACCGATCACAGTGCGTCTTCACCGTGCCGTAGTGGCCGCCGCCGAACATGTCTTTCAACGCCTGCGGTCCTGCATAGCTCAGTTGCCTACCGTAGCCGAAATTACGGCCATCGCGTCTACCCACCAATGCCATGTCGAATCACCTCATCGCCTGGTCTCCGATCCTCGCCCCACGTCATCCCGCCAAGAATGTTGAGTGTTATCAGGGATCAAGGCCCCTGCGACCTGTGGGGATGTCCTCTAGCGCGGGACTGGCGGCTCCTTACGTCCCGGAGCAAGGGCATCTCATGATCTGGCCTCCTGAGTACCGTTACCGGTGGGCGGGTGGAGGCTGCATTGGCTGACGAGACCAGTGCCGCGAGATCCTGAGCCATGTGCAAGCAGCAATGCGATGACCGGGGCGTGCCTGACTGTCAGTCAGGTGCAGTCCATTCCTTGGTCTGCGGCACCATCATCTACATCGCTGTTGCTAGTGACATCGGCGTTTGTCACGGCGATTGTCACGAGGGGGAATGCCGCAAAGCCTTGTGCGATCAGGGCTGCAGCAGTGGTAGAAGTGCCCGTCTCTTTTCAGGAAAAGAGACGGGCACAGGTTGGCGCAGTATTCGGCCAAGCGGATAGGTTGCTGCAGGGCAGCGAGGTACGGAGCGTCTGGCGCACGAGCGCTTTATGTGTAAGAGCATCCATCACATGGGTAGTGACCGGGCGAGCTGCCGGATGCGAATCGCCCTTGGGAAGAACCACCGCGGGAGCGGCGTGACCTTTAAGGTTCGGGTCACCTAGGGTGCTGTCATCGACAGCGCTTGCAACTCCCGGTCTACGCCTGTGGACAATATTCGTCAAGCAAAGCGATTTCAGGGATTTAGCGCCTGTGGATAAAACTATCCCCCGGTGGACATCAGTGGTTTTCCACAGACGTACTCTGTGCCAGCAGTTTTTTCTTAGGTATGGTCCTTCCAAACGGGGCGGCTTTGCAGCCCCGTTTGGAAGGACCCGCGCGGAGGAGCTTCATGCGGTGCTGTGGGTAACTTCACAGCGAGTTGAGGTTGTGGTGCGGCGGGTTACTCGGTCCTCTTGGCACTGCGAAGGCGCGTGACGTTCTCGCCCGTCTGCTTGGCAAACTCATGCGGCGTCACATGGTCCTCGCGGTTCGCCTCCAGAAACCGGCTCCACCAGGTCATGATCATCCGGCGCTCTTCGAGGAACTCGGCCTTGTGGGTATAAGCGGCCCGTACGTTGTTGCGTTCCTTGTGGCTCATCTGCCGCTCGATAGCCGTCTCCGACCACAGCCCGGACTCGACCAGCGCACTGCACGCCATGGCTCGGAACCCGTGGCCGCAGATACCCACCTTGGTGTCATAGCCCATCGTCCTTAGCGCGGCGTTCACCGTGTTCTCGGACATCGGCTTCCACGGTTTGGCATCCCCCGCGAACACCAGCTCGAACTTGCCGGTGATCGCGTGGATCTGCTCAAGCAAGGCCACTGCCTGCGGCGATAGGGGTACAACGTGGATATCCCCGGCCATTTTTGTACCCCTTGTGGAAAAGGGTACTCCGTCCAGCGCCGGGCGGGTGTCGGGGATCTCCCAGATGCCACGCTTGAGGTCGAACTCGTTCCAACGGGCGAAGCGCAGTTCACTGGAGCGTACGAATACATGCAACGACAGCATCACCGTGAGGCGCGTGAGCGGGCGACCTCTGTAGTCCTCAATGCATGCCAGTAGCTCTGGCAGCCGCGATAAGGGTAGTGCGGGTCTGTGAGTTACCCGTGGTGTCTTGATCGAGCCATTGAGGTCGTGAGCTGGGTTCGCTGTGATCAGCCGCAGCCGTTTGGCTTCACGCATGATGCTTTGCAGGTAGTTCTTGATCCTGAGCGCCACGTCGATGGTGCCGCGCTTTGTCACGGCCTCCAGTGGCTGCATGAGGTCGTGGGTGTCCAACTCAACGATTGCTCTGGCACCGATCAAAGGGAATACGTGAGTTTTCAATCGGCTGAGCACTGTCTTGGCGTGGCCGGGCGCCCACTTCGGCACCATGCTGGCGTGCCAGTCGAGTGCAACGCTTTCGAAGGTCCGACCGTTGATCACGGCCTGGGTCTTGGTTTGTTGCTTGTACTGGATGGGGTCTATGCCGTTGGCGAGCTGCTGCTTGATCTCGAAGCGCTTGCGGCGTGCGTCACCCAGCCCGACTACCGGGTAGCTGCCGAGGGCGGTCAGGCCTTCGCGGCCATCGGGTTTCACGTACCTGAGCCGCCAGCCTTTGCGGCCGTTGGGTTGCACAAGCAGGTAGAGACCGTCGCCGTCGAAGAGCTTGTACTCGCGCTCTCTGGGCTTTGCCGTGCGACAGGCGGTGTCTGTAAGCGGGGCAGTGGTGCGGGCCATAAGGGTAGTCTCCGATATCGAAACGGACCTCTATCCTTAAAACTACCCTTATTAGCGCTGGCTACCCTCGGAATCCGACGGAACGCCAAAACGAAAAAACCCGCCAGAAGGCGGGTTTTTCGGGGGTTCCAGAGATTTTGAAAGCTTTCTATGGAACCTTGAATGGTGCCGGCACCAGGAATCGAACCCGGGACCTACTGATTACAAGTCAGTTGCTCTACCATCTGAGCTATACCGGCACAGGGGCGTCATTATAGCGATGGATTTGCCGCTGTAAACCACTTCGTTGCATCCATCGCACATTCCCCTAAGTCACCGCGCACAAAGGAGAAATTTCCTACCAGCCGCGGTGGATCGAGTTGACGCTCGGCTCGGGCTGGCCCGGGTTGAAGAACAGCTTGCCATTGTCGCAGCCGCGCTTGCGGCAGCTGCCGTCGGCGTTGTGCAGGGGCAGGCCGCGGTCGCCGCCCAGTTGCATGCCGGGCATGTTCCAGTTCAGCGGGGCGGGCTTGCTCGAAGGCGTGCCGCTGGCGCAGCCGGTCATGGCCAGGGCGAGGGTCAGCAGGGCGAAAGGCTTGGTGTGTTTCACGATGTTCGAGTCCGTTCCGGGATCAGTCTTTGTTCAGGATGCGCTGGATGGTGCCGCCGCAGGCCATGTAGCAGGAGTCGTAGTCATTGCCGCAACTGTAGCTGCTCCCCGTGTGGAAGGGGTAGCTCGGGTAGTGGCAACTGTGACGCGCTTCCTTCTTGCTCTTGCCGTTCTGGCAGTACTGGTAGGCCCTCATCTCGGCCTGGTACAGCGCACGTTCGCTGTTCTCCTGCAGGCGCGCCATCTGCTGGCAGTGGTTGCGCTCCGTCGAACAGCTGTTGATGCAATTCATGCCATGCGCGCTGGGCGGTGGCGAGTATCTATAGGTGTAGCTCGGGCCGCAGCCGGCCAGAGCCAAGGCCAGGCAGGCCAGCACGAGGGCGGCCAAACTGTTGTGGAAAAGTGCCATGGGTGTTGCAGTCCTTGATCATTCGTCGCTGAACTCCAGCAGATCGCCGGGCTGGCAGTTCAGGGCGCGACACAGCTTCTCCAGGGTCTCGATCTTGAAACCCTTGATCTTGCCGTTTTTCAGCAGCGACAGGTTCGCTTCCGTGATACCGATGATTTCCGCCAGGTCCTTGGAACGCATCTTGTTCCGGGCCATGACGACGTCGAGGCGGATGATTATCGGCATAGGAAGCAGTCAGACATAACAGTTGTGTTCATCGCTGATGGTCTTGGCGTCACGCATGAGCAGCGAGAAGGCACACAGCAGGATGCCTTTCATGATCTCGTAGACAGCCTGCGATGATACACCGATCGAGAAGCTGAAGCTCCTTTCGCCGGCCGGCAGGTCGATGGCCAGGGCCAGGCCCTGCAAGGTATAGGTCACCGGCCACAGCAACGGGGTGAAGATGCACAGCAGGCCGACCCACCAGAGCAGCTTGATATTGTCCGAGGTCCAGGTCTGGCCACGGGACAGCCGATGGAAGAACAGGCCGGTCAGGCAGAGGGCGATGACGGAAATCATCGTCGGGATCATGTCCACCACCAATACCAGGCCGATGGCCAGGGGGGATGCCTGGTAGCCGGGTTCCAGCAGCAGGGGCATCTGGTCGCCGTAGGCTTGCAGGTAGCCGTTGAGCATGTCGGGGAAATCGAAAATAAAAAGCAACGGGGTGATCGTCAGCTCGACGATCGCGGTTGTCCACGCCAGGTAGGCGGCGAATGCGCCGATGGTGCGTAGGCGCGAACGCGCATAGGCCACGGATCTACTGTTCATGGGGTGCCTCCGTACAGTGATGAACGGAGCGGATTATTCTTGAATAATTATCGTAAAACAATAATTAATTTTGTTATTTGGCCTGTGGCGACGGTTTGTCGCAGGAGGAGGGAGTAGGCATGGCACCGGCCTTGCCGGTGATCGCGGGGCTAGCCCGCTCCCACGCTGAGGAAGCTTGCCTACGCTATAGAGCAGTCGCAGGGTCATCCCTATAGGAACGACTGTGGGGAATATAATTTACGAAGCTTTCAGCAGGCTTTAAGGGGATAAATCTGGAGGCACGCAATTTTTCGCGAGAAATATTTAGTCTTAGCCTATCGTTTTGACTTAATCGATCAGCTCAGCTAATCTTGTGTTCATTATGTTGAACAGTAAAGCTTTCAAGCTCCTCTCTTCCTCCCGCCTGGTTTCCCGTGAGCGTCACTGGACCGGCGACCTCTAGCGCCACCCTCCCTCTACAGCCGTAAACGTCTCTGTCTGGTGCCGATGCCTGTGCGCTCGGCTGCTGTCGCCCATGGGAGGGCATCATGCGTTCCTGGATCTACCTGATCGTCGCCATCACCTTCGAGGTGATCGGCACGGCGTCGATGAAACTCGCCGCCACCCATTTCCCCGTGCTGGGGCATGCCGTCATGTACGTCATGATCTGTCTGTCGTATTTCTTCCTGGCCCTGGCGGTCAAGCGTGTGCCGGTGGGTGTCGCCTACGCGCTGTGGGAGGGGTTCGGTATCGTGCTGATCACCTTGATCAGCGTGCTCTGGCTCGGCGAAAGCCTGGGCTGGACCAAGGCCCTGGGCCTGGCGGTGATGATCACCGGCATCTTGCTGGTCAAGGCCGGCACCCGGGTCAAGGCTGTCGAACGTGAAGGGGAGGCCGTGCCATGCTGATGCCATTTGCCTGGCTGGGCCTGGCCATTGTGCTGGAAGTCCTGGCCAACCTGCTGCTCAAGTATTCCGACGGTTTCCGTCGCAAGGGCCTGGGCGTGGCCTCGATCCTCTGCGTGCTGGCGGCGTTCACCGCGCTGGCCCAGGCGGTCAAGGACATCGACCTGTCGCTGGCCTACGCGATCTGGGGTGGCTTCGGCATTCTCGCCACCGTAGCCATGGGTTGGGCCCTGTTCGGTCAGCGCCTGGCCGGGCGCGGCTGGCTCGGCCTGGTGCTGCTGCTGGTAGGCATGAGCTTGCTCAAACTGGCTTGACAACACCCCCGCCAAAGCGCTTGGCCGAATGGTTTATGCACAATGGGCATTGGCCGCTTGCGCGAAAGGCATGCCGGCCAGCGCTACCATCGGTCTTTGCGCAAAGTCCTGTTTTTACTGGCTTTGACGCCCATGGTGGAATAAGCAAAGCAGCGCAAATAGCCTCTGGATCCAAGATTTGGTGATTTTCATCACAAGCTTGTTCACAGAGTTATCCACAGGCTGTCAACCGTGCTGCGGCGCTGTGTCACGCTCGCCTAGCAGCAGCAGGTTGCGGGGCGTCAGCGGGTAATCGCAGAACACCCCGACACGCACCACGTAGCCTTGCTCCTGAAGGAACAGGGCGCGGTCGAGCACCAGCCACATTTCCAGGGGGCGGCGGAACAGATTGCGAACCAGCTCGAGGTTACGCACCTCGGCCAGGCGTCGCTGGCCTGCGGCTTCCAGGGTGGCCCAGTCGGGGTTGCCGTTGATCGTGACCTGCTTGAGTTCGGCCAGGTCGCGGCAGTACTGCTCGAAGGGTTTTGCCAGCCAGCTGACCGGCAGCGATGGCGTGGGCAGGTAGCCGTCGATGCCACGTTGCTGGCGCTGCAAGAGGTCGAAGCCCAGGCGGCGGGCCATTGAGGTGTCGCGCTGGCGGCGGGTGCGCAGGCTGGAGGTGACCGCCTCGCTCAGCGGCAGGCCCAGGTCTTCCTGGGTCAAGGCTAGCGCCGAGGCCCGGGCGGCGCCGGAGAGTGGCTGATAGGTCGCGCCCTGGATGCGGTTGTAGCAGCAGGGCGCAACGGCGATCTGCCGGCAACCCTGCTGGCTTGCCAGCTGCATGAGCCGAACATGCAGGTCGCCGCAGGCGTGCAGGGCGACCGCGCTCTTGTCGCCGTCCAGGTGGCGGGCGCTGTCAGCGGCCATGACGTCCTGGTGCACGTGAGTGGCAGGCAGGTGATGGTGCTCGCTCAGGGCCTTGCCGGCGTCGACCAGCTCGGCGTCGTACTCCAGGCAGGTCAGTTGCTGGTCGGTCTGCAACAGGCGACGGCCCAGGTGGCCTTTGCCGGAACACCAGTCGAGCCAGTGCCGGGCGGGTTGGCTGAACGCCAGGCGACGGCTGAAGGCTTCGATCTGCTGCCATTTGCGGCCGGGGACACCGACATCGAGGCGGTGGCCGGCGGGATGCAGGCCGGCATCGGGCAGCTCGCCGACGGCGGACAGCTGCGCGGCTTCGGCGGCCAGTTGTGGGAAGGGGGGCGGGGCCTCCGAGGTTTCGGAGGATTCAGCTTGCTCGAGGGTGCGTTGGCGCAGCCAATGGGACAGTTGCGGGTGCTGGTCTTCCCACGCCAGGCGCAGGTGGGTGAACGGGCGTGGGTGCCACAGGGGCTGGTGGCGGGTGAGGAAGCGGTCGAGGGCCTGGAAGCGCTCGAGGAGCTGGTTGGTTTGCAGGATGGGGGGTGTGGTCATTCGAGCACCGGGGCGCTAGCGAGAGGGGCTGCTGCGCAGCCCATCGCGGCACAAGGCCGCTCCTACAGAGAGGGGGCCGCGTGCGGCCCCGGGTTCAACGTCCCTGGCAGGCATCCACGCGCAGCCAGCGCTCCAGCACCTTGAAGCCCTGCACCAGCACGAACGAGATCAGCAGGTAGAACACCCCGGCGGCAAAGAAGATCTCCACCGGCAGGTAGGTCCGGGCAATGATGGTCCGCGCCATGCCGGTCAGTTCCAGCAGCGTCACGGTACTGGCCAGGGCGCTGGCCTTGAGCATCAGGATCACTTCGTTGCTGTAGGCCGGCAGGCCTATGCGCGTGGCGCGCGGCAGCATGATGTACAGCAGCGTCTTGCCCCGCGACATGCCCAGCGCCCGGGCCGCCTCGATCTCGCCCTTGGGGATCGCCTGCAGGGCGCCGCGCAGGATCTCGGCGATATAGGCGGCAGTATGCAGGGTCATGGTCAGCACCGTGCACCAGAACGGATCGCGCAGGTACGGCCACAGCGAACTGTTGCGCACTGCGTCGAACTGGGCCAGGCCGTAGTAGACCAGGAACAGCTGCACCAGCAGCGGTGTGCCGCGGAAGAAGAAGATGTAGCCGTAGGGCAGGGCGCGCACGTACCAGTGCCGCGAAGAGCGCGCCACACCCAGCGGAATGGCCAGGATCAGGCCGGCGATGACGGCGATGGCCACCAGCTCCAGGGTCAGGGTCGCGCCCTGGGCCAGGCGTGGCAGCCACTTGATGATGACTTCCCAGTTCATTTACTCGGCCCTCATGAAGCCGCGAGCGGCGCGCTTTTCCAGGAAGTGCATGCCGATCATCGCGATGATGGTCAGGCCCAGGTAGATGCAGGCGGCGACCGCGTAGAAGGTGAACGGCTCCTTGCTCACGGTCACGCCGATCTGTGCATGGCGCATGATTTCTTCAAGGCCGATCACCGACACCAGCGCGGTGTCCTTCATCAGGATCATGAACAGGTTGCCCAGGCCCGGCAGGGCGATGCGCCACATCTGCGGGAGGATGATCCGCGAGAGGATGCGACCCTTGGACAGGCCCAGTGCCAGGCCCGCTTCACGGTGTCCCTTGGGGATGGCCAGGATCGCGCCGCGGAACACTTCCGTGGCGTAGGCGCCGAAGCACAGGCCGAGGGCGATCACCCCGGCGGTGAAGGCGCTGAGCTCCAGGCCCGGCATGTTCAGCAGCTCGCCCAGGCTGTTCATCAGTCCGACGGTGCCGAAGTAGATGAGCAGCACCCAGAGCAGTTCGGGTACGCCGCGCACCAGTGTGGAATAAGTGCCGCCAAGCCATTGCAAGGGCTTGACCGGCGAGGTCTTGGCCAGGGCGCCGAGCAGGCCCAGGACCAGCCCCAGCAGCAAGGCGCAGAGCGCCAGTTTTACGGTCATCAGGGTACCGGCCATCATGGCCGGGCCGAATCCGTGCAGGTCGATATTCATGGGTAAGTTTGTTCAAGGGACAGGCATCGCCAGGGCGGCGATGCCTGTCGGGGCGAATCAATAGATGCTGAACGGGAAGTACTTGTCGTTGATCTTCTTGTAGGTGCCGTCGGCGACAATTTCCTTCAGTGCGGCGTTGAGCTTGTTGCGCAGCTCATTGTCGCCTTTGCGCACGGCAATGCCGACCTTATCGCTTTCGTTCACCGGGTCGCCTTTGAACTCGTAGTTCTTGCCGGCTTCGGATTTCAGCCAGTCGTAGTTGGCGTACTTGTCGGCGAGGATGGCATCGACGCGGCCGGAGGTGAGGTCGAGGTAGGCATTTTCCTGGCCGTCATACAGGTTGACCTTGAACTCGCCGTCCATGCCGCCGTTATCGTCCAGCCAGGTAGCCGCCTGGGTGGCGCGCTGGGTGCCGATGGTCTTGCCCTTGAGCGAAGCGCGGTCGGTCTTGAAGTCGACGTTTTTCGGTGCGATGAACTGCTGCTTGTTCGAGTAGTAGGGGTCGGTGAAGTCGACGGCCCGCTTGCGTTCGTCGGTGATCGACAGCGAGGAGATGATGAAGTCGGACTTCTTGGCGTTCAGCGCCGGGATGATGCCGTCCCAGTCGGAGACGGCCACTTCGCATTCGACCTTCATCTTGGCGCACAGGGCGTCACCGATATCCTTGTCGAAGCCGACCACCTGGCCGCTGGCATCCTTGTTGTTGAAGGGCGGGTAGGCCGCCTCGATGCCCATTTTCAGTTTCTCGGCTGCCATGGCATTGGCCGAGAACACCAGGGTGGCGGCAGCGGCCAGGAGGAATTTCTTGTAGGTCTGCATTCGTGTTGCTCCGTTAGCGGTGGCTGGACATGAATTGCTTGCAACGCGCCGAGGTCGGGTTCTCGAAGACCTGCTGCGGCGATCCCTGCTCTTCGACCATGCCCTGGTGCAGGAAGACCACTTCACTGGACACCTGGCGGGCAAAGTTCATCTCGTGCGTCACCAGCAGCATGGTACGGCCTTCTTCGGCCAATGCGCGGATGACGTTAAGCACTTCCTGGACCATTTCCGGATCGAGCGCCGAGGTCGGCTCGTCGAACAGGATGACCTTGGGCTTCATGGCCAAGGTACGGGCGATGGCGGCACGCTGTTGCTGGCCACCGGAAAGCTGGGCGGGGTAGCTGTGGCGCTTGTCGAAGATGCCGACCTTGTTCAGCAGCGCCTCGGCGTGCTCGGTGGCCTCGGCCTTGCTCTGGCCGAGCACGCGGCGCGGCGCCTCGATGATGTTGTCGAGGATCGACATGTGCGGCCACAGGTTGAAATTCTGGAAGACGAAGCCGATCTCGCTGCGCAGGCGGTTGATCTGGCGGTTGTCGGCGGCGATCAGGTCGCCGTTTTTCTGCGCCTTGAGCTTGAGGGACTCGCCGGCGACGATGATTTCGCCCTGGTGCGGGTTCTCCAGCAGGTTGATGCAGCGCAGCAGGGTGGACTTGCCAGAGCCGGATGAGCCGAGGATGGAGATCACGTCACCGTCGCGCGCGGTCAGCGAAATGCCCTTGAGAATTTCCTGCTCGCCATAGCGTTTGTGCAGGTTGCGGATTTCCAGCGCGGGCGTGGCCTGGGCCATGTGCGGTCCTCATGTGTTCGGGTGCGTTCCCAGCTGTTGGCGGCCTTCCTGGCGAGCGCCACGCTAGCATAGCGGCGCAACGGCGGCCAACCGGGTCGCGGGGGGCTCGGGTCGCTGGTGGGACAGTTTGTCGCATCGCTGCAGTGGACTGTCGCCAGGATATCCGCATTGGCGTTCTGCCCAGCACCGGAGCTTTGATGAAAAAAGGCGCGATGGTGCCAGCTTTGTTCCTATCTGGGAAGCCGTTTTTGGCCGGGTGGCACTGTGTCGCGGGTTATGCGGGTTCGAGGTTGCGCCTTGAGGTTGCGCTTTGCCGTGTCCTGAATTTGTGCCCAGGTGTTACCGAGGGGCACCTTTGGTGCGTTTGTAAGTGGGTATTTCAGTAATCCCAACTTGGCATGGGGATTTGACGACCTTTCGGTCAAAGCTTGGCACAATGCCCTGCAAGCCGCGTCGTTCTTGGTTACAGAAACATTTCAGACGAAAGCCATTCTCAGCTGGCCCGCTTATTGCCATCCCGAAACCACTGAATGCAGCGACGCCCACTCACACCCCGGCGCGCTGGCCAGTCATTCGTGTAGTCCACCTCCTTACAAAGGTAGTTTTATGAGCGGTAACAATTCCAATGACCTCGCTCAGGGGCTCAAGCAACGGCATGTGACCATGCTGTCGATTGCCGGCGTGATCGGCGCCGGTCTGTTCGTCGGCTCCGGCCATGCCATCGCTGCCGCCGGCCCTGCCGTGCTGTTGGCCTACGCCGCCGCCGGTACCCTGGTGGTGCTGGTAATGCGCATGCTCGGCGAAATGGCGGTCGCCTCGCCTGACACCGGTTCCTTCTCCACCTACGCCGATCGCGCCATCGGGCGCTGGGCCGGTTTCACCATCGGTTGGCTGTACTGGTGGTTCTGGGTCCTGGTGATCCCGCTGGAGGCCAACGCCGCCGCCGCTATCCTGCATGCCTGGTTCCCGTCGGTGGACCTGTGGGCGTTCTCCCTGATCATTACCCTGGCGCTGACCGTCACCAACCTGTTCAGCGTGAAGAACTACGGTGAGTTCGAGTTCTGGTTCGCCCTGCTCAAGGTGCTGGCGATCATCGGCTTCATCGTCGTCGGTTGCGCGGCCATGTTCGGCATGGTGCCGAGCAGCCAGGTCAGCGGCATCAGCCACCTGTTCGATACCCAGGGCTTCATGCCCAACGGCCTGGGCGCGGTGCTGGCCGCGATGCTGACCACCATGTTCTCGTTCATGGGTACCGAGATCGTTACCATCGCCGCCGCCGAGTCGAAAGACCCGGGTCGCCAGATCAGCAAGGCCACCAACTCGGTGATCTGGCGTATCTGCCTGTTCTACCTGGTGTCGATCTTCCTGGTCGTGGCCATGGTGCCTTGGAACGATCCGACCCTCGCCGAGAAAGGTTCCTACCAGACCGTCCTCAGCCTGATCGGCGTGCCGAATGCCAAGCTGATCGTCGACATCGTCGTGCTGATCGCCGTGACCAGCTGCCTGAACTCGGCGCTGTACACCTCTTCGCGCATGCTGTTCTCCCTGAGCAAGCGTGGCGACGCCCCGGCCATCGCCCAGCGCACCACCAAGGCGGGCACCCCGCACTGGGCCGTGCTGCTCTCCACCGCCGCGGCCTTCCTGTGCGTGTTCGCCAACTTCCTGGCCCCGGCCGCGGTGTTCGAGTTCCTGCTGGCCAGCTCCGGCGCCATCGCCCTGCTGGTGTACCTGGTGATCGCCGTGTCGCAACTGCGCATGCGTGCCCAGCGTGAAGCCAAGGGCGAGAAGATCTCGTTCAAGATGTGGATGTTCCCGGGCCTGACCTGGGCGACCATCGCCTTCATCATTGCCATCCTGGTGGTGATGGCGCTGCGTGAAGATCACCGTGCCGAGATCATCGCCACGGCCATCCTGAGCATTGGTGTGGTGGCGGCTGGCCTGCTGCTGCACCGCAAGCGTGGCGCTGCTGCGCGGGTGGCGCTGGATAGCTGATCCGCTGGTGTGAAATGCAAAGGCCGCGTCCTGTGAGGGGCGCGGCCTTTTTGTTTGCCTGTGAGGCCCGCTCCCACAAGGATCGCACAAGCCTGAAAGGCGATAGGGAACCTGTGGGGGCGGGTTTACCCGCGAAGAGGCCGGCGCAAGTTGAGCGTCACTATCAGCCGAACTGCTTCTGCTGTTGCTGCTGCCTGGCCACGACCTCCGAGGCGGTGACATAGGCGTCCTGGAACTCGTCGCTCTCCAGCCAGGCCATGGTCGCATCCTCGTCGATGCCGTCGAGCCACGCGCGGTAGGCGGTGAACACCAGGACGATGTAGTCGGTGGCGTGTTCTTCCTTGTGGCCCTTGAGCACCAGCGCCAGCAGTGGGTCGACCAGGAATACCGAGATCATCGGCACCAGGCCGCCTTCCTGGGCTTCCTTCATTTTCACGAACAGGCTGTCGTAGCTGCCCGACTCCATGGCCTTGTTGAACACCTGCTCGACGCTGGCGCTGTCGCCGGCACTGGCCTTGACTGCCTGGCCGCTGCGCACCATGCGGTTCTGCTTGGCCTTGGTGGCGGCGCGCTTGGCGCGTTTCTGTTGTTTGGTGTTGGTGGCCATGGGGGCGGATCCTTGGACGACTGGTAAAGGCGCGTATTGAAGCGTAGTTGCCAGGGAAACCCAAGCAGGTATTCGAGATCGTCGGGGCGCTCTGCGCCCCTTTCGCGACATAAGGCCCGCAAAGCGGGCCCAGGATCTCAGAGGGTCTTGTTCGGCCCGATCATCCGCGCCAGGCCAAGGTTCTTCAGCGCCAGTTGCAGCGAGCTGTGGATAACCTGCGGGTTGTCATGGCTCATGGCGTCGGCCAGCAGTTCCCTGGCCTTGCTCAGGTTGATCTGGCGCAGCATCCACTTCACCTTCGGCAGGTTGGTGGCGTTCATCGACAGGCTGTCGAAGCCCATGGCCATCAGCAGGATCGCCGCGGCCGGGTCGCCGGCCATCTCACCGCAGATGCTCACCGGCTTGCCTTCCTCGTGGGCGACGCTGACCACGGTCTGCAACGCCTGCAGCACCGCCGGGTGCAGGTAGTCGTACAGGTCGGCGACCCGCGGGTTGTTGCGGTCGACCGCCAGCAGGTACTGGGTCAGGTCGTTGGAGCCGACCGAGAGGAAGTCGACCTGGCGCGCCAGCTCGCGGGTCTGGTACACGGCGGCGGGAATTTCCACCATCACCCCCACCGGCGGCATCGGCACGTCGGTGCCTTCGTCGCGCACCTCGCCCCAGGCGCGGTGGATCAGGTGCTGGGCTTCTTCCAGTTCGTGGATGCCGGAAATCATCGGCAGCAGGATGCGCAGGTTGTTCAGGCCCTCGCTGGCCTTGAGCATGGCGCGGGTCTGCACCAGGAAGATTTCCGGGTGATCGAGGGTGACGCGGATGCCGCGCCAACCGAGGAACGGGTTCTCTTCCTTGATCGGGAAGTACGACAGCGACTTGTCGCCGCCGATGTCGAGGCTGCGCATGGTTACCGGCAGCGGGTGGAACGCCTGCAGCTGCTCGCGGTAGATCGCCAGCTGTTCCTTCTCGCTGGGGAAGCGCTGGTTGATCATGAACGGCACTTCGGTGCGGTACAGGCCGACGCCCTCGGCGCCACGCTGCTGGGCGCGGGCCACGTCGGCGAGCAGGCCGGTGTTGACCCACAGCGGCATGCGGTGGCCGTCCGGGGTGACGCACGGCAGTTCGCGTAGGGCATCGAGGCCCTTGGCCAGTTCGCGCTCCTCCTCGACCACATCGCTGTATTGCTTGCGCAGCACTTCACCCGGGTTGGTGAACACCTCGCCCTTGTAGCCGTCGACGATCATCTCGATGCCGTCGGCCTTCGAATACGGCAGGTCGACCACACCCATGACGGTGGGGATACCCATCGCCCGGGCGAGGATCGCCACGTGGGAGTTGCCCGAGCCGAGTACCGAGACCAGGCCCACCAGCTTGCCTTCCGGCACCTCGCCGAGCATGGCGGGGGTCAGCTCCTCGCTGACCAGGATGGTGTTGTCCTCATAGACCAGCGACTGCGAGCGGGCCTCCTGGAGATACGCCAGCAGGCGCCGGCCCAGGTCCTTGACGTCCGAGGCACGCTCGCGCAGGTAGTCGTCGTCCATCAGCTCGAAGCGGTTGACGTGCTCGCCGACCACCTGGCGCAGGGCACCCTGGGCCCACTGGCCGGTCTTGATGACCTCGACCACCTCGCCACCGAGGGCGGCGTCCTCGAGCATCATCAGGTAGACGTCGAACAACGCGCGCTCTTCGGGGCGCAGCTGGGTGGCGAGCTTGGCCGACAGCTTGCGCATGTCCTCGCGCACGCCTTCGAGGGCGTTGTTGAACAGCTTGAGTTCGGTGTCTATGTCTTCGACGGTGCGATCCGGCACCACCTCGAGGTCGGCGGGCGGCAGCATCACCACCGAGCGGCCGACGGCAGCGCCCGGGGAGCCCGGCACGCCGACGAAGCGGGCTTCCTGGATACCCTTGCCCTGGCGGCCCAGGCCGCGGATCGAGCCGGTGGCCTCGGCGTGGGCGATAACCCCGGCGAGCTGGGCGCTCATGGTGACCAGGAAAGCTTCTTCGCCTTCGTCGAACTGGCGGCGCTCCTTCTGCTGGATGACCAGTACCCCCACCACGCGACGGTGGTGGATGATCGGCGCACCAAGGAAGGAGGCGAATTTCTCTTCGCCGGTCTCGGCGAAGTAGCGGTAGCGGGGGTGGTCGGCGGCGTTCTCGAGGTTCAACGGCTCCTCGCGGGTGCCGACCAGGCCGACCAGGCCCTCGTTGGGGGCCATGCTGACCTTGCCGATGGAGCGCTTGTTCAGGCCCTCGGAGGCCATCAGCACGAAGCGGTTGCTGTCCGGGTCGAGCAGGTAGACCGAGCAGACCTGGCTGCCCATCGCCTCCTTGACGCGCAAGACAATGATACCCAACGCCGTCTTGAGATCTTTGGCGGAGTTCACTTCCTGGACGATCTTGCGCAGCGTATTGAGCATGGCTCGGGGTCGGACTCCGTCGTCAGTCGCGCGTCAGCAGGCGCGGGGCTAGCTCTTTCAGGGCGCGACGGTATACCTCGCGCTTGAATGTCACCACCTGGCCCAGCGGATACCAGTAGCTGACCCAGCGCCAGCCATCGAATTCCGGTTTGCCGGTGAGGTCCATGCGCACCCGTTGCTCATTGCTCACCAGGCGCAGCAGGAACCACTTCTGTTTCTGGCCGATGCACAGCGGCTGGCTGTGGGTGCGCACCAGGCGCTGGGGTAAACGATAACGCAACCAGCCACGGGTGCAGGCAAGAATTTCCACGTCCTGGCGTTCCAGGCCCACTTCTTCGTTCAGCTCGCGGTACAGGGCATCTTCCGGCGTCTCGTCAGGGTTGATGCCACCCTGGGGGAACTGCCAGGCATCCTGGTTGATCCGCCGAGCCCATAGCACCTGCCCGGCATCATTCGTGAGAATGATCCCGACATTGGGGCGAAAACCATCCGGGTCGATCACGGCAGCAACCTCGCAAACGCATGTCACCGCATTGTTCCACAAAGCCTGAGCGCGCAGCAACGCGCCCGCCAAGCTTATGTGCAGCGAGGTGAAAACTCCGTATTCTGCGGGGCTCTTCCGTGGCTGATGCGAGTGACCGCGATGCGCCTGGCTTTATTCGACCTGGACAATACCCTCCTCGGTGGCGACAGCGACCACGCCTGGGGTGACTACCTGTGCGAGCGGGGCATTCTCGACCCGGTCGCCTACAAGCAACGCAACGACGCCTTCTACCAGGACTACCTCAACGGCACCCTGGACATGCAGGCCTACCTGGCCTTCTCCATGGAGATCCTCGCGGCCAGCGAACCTGCGCAGCTGGAGCAATGGCACCGAGAGTTCATGCGTGACTGCATCGAGCCGATCATCCTGCCCAGGGCCGAAGCCCTGTTGCGCCAGCACCGCGAGGCCGGCGACCAGTTGGTGATCATCACCGCCACCAACCGCTTCGTCACCGCGCCCATCGCCCGCCGCCTGGGTGTGCGTACCTTGCTGGCGACCGAGTGCGAGGTGCGCGATGGTCGCTATACCGGGCGTAGCACCGATATACCTTGTTTCCGTGAAGGCAAGGTGGCGCGGCTTGCACGCTGGATGCTGGAGAACGGGTTCGATCTGGAAGGCAGCTACTTCTACAGCGACTCGCTGAACGATGTGCCGTTGCTGGAGGTGGTGGCGAACCCGGTGGCGGTGGATCCGGATCCGAGGCTGCGGGTCGAGGCCGAGCGGCGGGGGTGGCAGGTTATTTCGTTGCGCGATTGAGGGCGCGGGGCCGCTTTGCGGCCCTTTCGCGGCACGAGGCCGCTCCTACAGGGGGCTGTGATTGCTTGTAGGAGCGGCCTTGTGCCGCGAGGGAGGGCGGAGCCCTCCTGCTGTCTCAGATCGGCTTGGCGCCCATCAAGCCGGCAATGGACAGGAAGCAGACGCCACTGAACACCGCCAATGCCAAGGTGAACTTCAAACCCACGGTTTCAGCCTTGCGCAGCCGGTTCAGGCGTACCACCAGCCACCACACGGCAAGCGCGCCAAGCGTATAGATGACGCTGGACGCCAGTACCCAGGTCTGCCCCAGCGGCCAGCCGACCAGGTGCACCAGCCACCAGCCGGTGAACGGCATGCTCACCAGGCACAGCCCCATCAGCAGCCAGACGAACACCAGCGGTCGGCGCAACAGTTTGCCGTAGGCCTCGGCATCGCCCTGGCGGCGGGCGCGGACAGTCCAGGTCGCCAGGCCCAGGCCGCCCAGCAGCAACAGGGCAGTGGCGAGGATGTGCAGGGTCTTGAGGGTGGTCAGGTGTTCCATGTCTTCATCGTCCTTCAGCAGGGTAATTCGCGCCCGTCTCTTCGCGGGTAAACCCGCTCCCACAGGTGACGCGCCAACCTTGTGGGAGCGGGTTTACCCGCGAAGGACCATACGCCCAGCTTAGTCAGTTAACCCAAGAACAGCCGGTAAGCCGGGTTCTCGGTCTCGTCCCAGTACGGATAGCCGATCTTGGCCAGCGCCGCCGGCACCAGGTGGCGCTCGTCCTCCGGCACCTGCAGGCCCGCGACCACCCGGCCATCGGCGGCGCCGTGGTTGCGGTAGTGGAACATCGAGATGTTCCAGCGCCCACCCAGCTTGTTGAGGAAGTTGAACAGCGCACCCGGCCGCTCGGGGAACTCGAAGCGCAACACCATCTCGTCGCTGGCTCCGGCCGAGTGGCCGCCGACCATGTGGCGGATGTGCAGCTTGGCCAGTTCGTTGTCGGTCAGGTCGGTAACCGGGAAGCCTTGCTCGATCAACTGCTGCACCAACACCGCGCGCGGGTCGGTTTCCGGGTGGGTCTGCACGCCGACGAAGATATGCGCCTCGTCCGAGGTGTGCTTGCGGTAGTTGAATTCGGTGATCTGGCGCTTGCCGATGGCTTCGCAGAAGGCCTTGAAGCTGCCCGGACGCTCCGGGATGGTCACGGCGATGATCGCCTCGCGCTTCTCGCCCAGTTCAGCGCGCTCGGCCACATGGCGCAGGCGGTCGAAATTGACGTTGGCGCCCGAGTCGATGGCCACCAAGGTCTGCCCGGCGACGCCCTTGAGCTCGACGTACTTCTTGATGCCGGCTACGCCCAGCGCGCCGGCAGGTTCGGTGATCGAGCGGGTATCGTCGTAGATATCCTTGATCGCTGCACAGATTTCGTCGGTGCTGACGGTGATCACCTCGTCCACATGGTGACGGCAGATGTCGAAGGTATGCTGGCCGATCTGCGCCACCGCCACGCCATCGGCGAACAGCCCGACCTGTGGCAGCACCACGCGCTCACCCGCGGCCATGGCCGCCTGCAGGCAGTTGGAGTCGTCCGGCTCGACGCCGATCACCTTGATCTCGGGGCGCAGGTATTTCACGTACGCGGCGATGCCAGCGATCAGCCCGCCGCCGCCGACCGGCACGAAGATCGCATCCAGCTGGCCCGGGTGCTGGCGCAGGATTTCCATGGCCACCGTGCCTTGCCCGGCGATGGTGTGCGGATCGTCGTAGGGGTGGATGTAGACGAAGCCCTTCTCCTCCACCAGCTTCAGCGAGTAGGCCAGCGCCTCGGGGAAGGTGTCACCGTGCAGCACCACCTTGCCGCCCCGGGACCGCACGCCTTCGATCTTGATCTCCGGGGTGGTCTTGGGCATGACGATGGTCGCCTTGATCCCCAGCTCCCGCGCCGCCAGGGCCAGGCCCTGGGCGTGGTTGCCGGCCGAAGCGGTGACCACGCCGCGGGCCAGTTCCTCGGCGCTCAGTTGCGCCAGCTTGTTGTAGGCCCCGCGGATCTTGAACGAGAACACCGGCTGCAGGTCCTCGCGCTTGAGCAGCACCGTGTTGCCCAGGCGCTTGCTCAACTGCCCGGCGCTGTGCAGCGGGGTTTCGACGGCAACGTCGTAGACGCGCGAGGTGAGGATCTTCTTGACGTACTGTTCGAGCATCGGAAAGCATCACTGGGCCGCGGGACAAGGGCTGGGAGTCTACCGCAGCGTCACGTCGGGCGACCACAGCAAAGCCGTGGGAGCCGTTATACTAGGCAACTTTGAAATCCGCCCAGCCCCTCCCGGAGCCCGCATGACCCAGGACCAACTCAAACAGGCCGTCGCCCAGGCCGCCGTCGATCTCATCCTGCCGAAACTGGATGAGAAAAGCGTCGTCGGCGTCGGTACCGGTTCGACCGCCAACTTCTTCATCGACGCCCTGGCCCAGCACAAGACCGCCTTCGACGGCGCCGTCGCCAGCTCCGAGGCCACCGCCCAGCGCCTGAAGGGCCATGGCATCCCGGTCTACGAGCTGAACAGCGTCAGCGAGCTGGAGTTCTACGTCGACGGCGCCGACGAGAGCGACGCCCACCTCAACCTGATCAAGGGCGGCGGCGCGGCCCTGACCCGCGAGAAGATCGTCGCGGCGGTGGCCAAGACCTTCATCTGCATCGCCGACGCCAGCAAGCTGGTGCCGGTACTGGGCGCCTTCCCGCTGCCGGTCGAGGTGATTCCGATGGCCCGCAGCCATGTCGCGCGCCAGCTGGTCAAGCTGGGCGGCGACCCGGTCTACCGTGAAGGCGTGGTGACCGACAACGGCAACGTCATCCTGGATGTGCACAACCTGCAGATCACCAACCCGGTGGAGCTGGAGAGCCAGATCAACGCCATCGTCGGCGTGGTCACCAATGGCCTGTTCGCGGCGCGTCCGGCGGATGTGCTGCTGCTGGGGACCGCTGAAGGCGTGAAAACCCTCAAGGCCGAGTAAACAAGCCTTGCGCGATCCTTGTAGGAGCGGCCTTGTGCCGCGAAAGGGCTGCGTAGCAGCCCCAGATTTCAGCGTTGAACAAAGATTGCCGGGGCCGCCTTGCGGCCCTTTCGCGGCACAAGGCCGCTCCTACAGGGGTAGACGTAAACGCGATATCGCCAGCCCAGGCAATCAATCAGCCGGCTGCTTGAACACATAGAACAGGTTCGGCTCGCTGACCAGGTAGATGGTCCCGGCGTCATCCATCGCAATCCCCTCCGCCTGCGGCACGGTCTGCTTCAAACCCTGAGACCCCTTGCGCAGCGACAGCGTACTCAGCGGTTTGCCCTTCACATCCAGCTCCAGCACCAGCCGCGACTCGTCCGACAGCGCCAGCAGATGCCCGCTGCGCTCGTCGAACTGCAGGCTCGACAAATCCCTCACGAACAAGCGCCGGTCACGCTTGCGGTCCTGTACCACATGCACCGCATAGGGCTTGTCGGGATTGTCATGAGGGAAACCATGGACTTCGTAGATCATCATCGGGTCCCGTTCCTTGGCCACGAACAGGCGCTTGCCCGCCGAGTCGTAGGCCAGCCCCTCGAAACCCTTGTTGCCATTGAGGCCGATGCCCAGGGACAGCTGCTCGGCATCGCTGGCGTCGAGGAACAGGGTGTCATCGTCAAGACGCACGCGAATCAGCCGCTGCTGGCGCTCGTCGGTGATCACGTAGCTGTTGGGCCCTACATACTCCACCGCCTCGGGGTCGCCGAAGCCGGTCAGTGGAACACGGCGCAGGATGCGGCCGTCCAGCGACAGCTCGATCAGCTCCGAGCGGGCATTGGTGACGGTGAACAGGCTCTTGCGGTCGGGATCGTAGGTCAGCGCCGAGATGTCATCGTCCAGCCCGACGATGGGCTGCGCTTCGATCGCCACCTGGTAGCGATCCAGGCCGATGCTCTGCTCGGCCGGCTGCCACCAGGTCTTGAGGTTGAACCAGCCGCGCTCGAACAGGCGGAACTCATGCCCGGCGGCGCCCAGGACGAGCAGGGCAACAAGCACGATGAAGGCTAAGATCAGGCGAAGGTGGCGGCGCATGCGGTCGGACTCGGCGAAAGGAGCACGTATCTAACCACTATCAACTGAAGCAAAGCTTAATGCCACCATCAGAAATATCTGATCGATCAGTGCTTTTTGAAGCGATAGAACAGGTTGGGCTCGCTGACGATGTACAGGTTGCCCTGGTCATCCATTGCCACCCCTTCTGCCCGGGGAATGGTGTCAGCCAGGCCATTGAAGCCGCCCAGCAAGGTCATGAAACTGACCTGCTCACCCTTCTCGTCCAGCTCGAGCAGCATGTTGGAGTCCGCCGACAAAGCCAGCAGGTGCCCGGTGCGTGGGTCGATGCCCAGCGCGGACAGGTTGCGCAGGTCCAGTTCGTCACTGGGCAGCGGTTGCTTGTCGCCCTTGAGCGGGCCGTGGCCATCGGTGCTCCAGATGAACATCTTCGGTGGCCGCTCGGCACCAATGATCAGTCGCTGCCGGATCAGGTCCCAGGCAATGGCCTCGAAGCCCTTGTTGCCATCCTCCGTATCGCCCAGGTCGTAGGGCTGGTAGTCGGCGCGGTTCAGCGATGTCGTGGCGGCATCCACCTTGACCAGTGTCAGATCATGGTTGCGCTCGTCGACAATGGCGATCTGGCCGTTCTCGAGTACCGCCACGCCTTCCGGATTGGACCAACCCACCAGCGGGATCTTGCGCAGCACGTCACCGTCGAGGTTGAGTTCGACCAGGAACGGGTGCTTGCCCATGACCGCGAACAAGGTACGGGTGTGCGGATTGAACGCCAGGTCCGACGCCTCGTCACGCTCCATCCCCGGCAACGGTTTGGCATCGATGTCGGCCACGTAATCCGGCAGCCAGATGCTTTCCTGGCGCTCGGTCTGGCTTTCGAAGCCTTCCTTTATCCACAGCAGGCCACGGTCATCCCAGTGCATGGCTACCACCAGGCCATAGGCGATGATCGCCAGCGCAAGCAGCCACAGCGACCAGCGGGTGATCAGGCGTCGCTTTGGCGGAAGGGATGCGCTGGAAGGATTGGTCATCGAATGGAGATCCTGAAAGTAGGCGGCAGCGTGGTCGCCACTGTCGGCAAATGAAGGTTAATAGACGAATTATCCGGATCAATTGTGAAAAAAACGACAAATCCCACCGGCACAAGCAGCGACGACGGCATTGCACCGTCGTCGCCCGGAGTCAAAGCACCCGGCCTTCGAACCGGCTTGCACCGGGAAGTTCCAGCACCAGCTCATCGCCGACATTGAACGGCCCCACGCCCGCCGGGGTGCCAGTGAGGATGACATCGCCTGCCTGCAGGGAGAAGTGCGCCGCGATGTGCTGGATCATCGGCACGATCGGGTTGAGCATCAGCGCGCTGTTGCCGTCCTGGCGCACCTCGCCGTTGATGGTCAGGCGAATGCCGATATCGGTCAGGCCCTCGAAGGTATCGGCTGACACGAACGGCGGCAGCACGCAGGCACCATCGAAGCACTTGGCCAGTTCCCAGGGCAGGCCCTTTTCCTTCAGCTTCGCCTGCACATCGCGCAGAGTGAGGTCCAGCGCCGGGGCAAAGCCGGAGATGGCGTCGAGCACCTCTTCCTCGGAAGGGTGGGTGGACAGGGGCTTGCCCAGCAGCACGGCAATCTCCGCCTCGTAATGTACCGAGCCACGCTCGGTCGGAATCTTGAAGCCGCCTTCCAGGGGCACCACGCAGCTGCCGGGCTTGATGAACAGCAGCGGCTCGCTGGGGATGGGGTTGTCCAGTTCCTTGGCATGCTCGGCGTAGTTGCGGCCGATGCATACCACCTTGCCCAGCGGGAAGTGGATGCGCGTGCCGTCTACGTACTGGTGCTGGTAACTCATGGCCGACTCCTGTGAATACTGCTTTTTATTCGGGAGCGAAGATCTTACCCGGATTCATGATGCCGTTCGGGTCGAACACCGCCTTGATCGCCCTCATGCAGGCGATTTCCTCCGGCGAGCGGCTGTAGCCCAGGTAGTCGCGCTTGGTCATGCCCACGCCATGCTCGGCGGAGATCGAGCCGTTGTAGCGTTCGACGATCTCGAACACCCACTTGTTGACCTTGGCGCAGGAGGCGAAGAAGTCGTCCTTGGTCATGTGGTCGGGCTTGAGGATGTTCAGGTGCAGGTTGCCGTCGCCGATGTGGCCATACCAGACCACTTCGTAGTCCGGGTAGTGCTCGCCGACGGTGGCGTCGATATCGCGCAGGAACGCCGGCACCTTCGATACGGTGACCGAGATGTCGTTCTTGTAAGGCGTCCAGTGGGAGATGGTCTCGGACAGGTACTCGCGCAGCTTCCACAGGTTCTTCAGCTGGGTCTCGCTCTGGCTCATCACCCCGTCCAGTACCCAGCCCTGCTCGACGCAGTGCTCGAAGGTGGCCAGGGCTTCGTTGGCCACCTCCTCGGTGCTGGCTTCGAACTCCAGCAGCGCATAGAACGGGCAGTCGGTCTCGAACGGTGCGGGCACATCGCCCCGGGCGAGGATCCTGGCCAGGCCCTTGTCGGAGAAGAACTCGAAGGCCGTCAGGTCAAGCTTGCCCTGGAAGGCGTGCAGCACCGGCATGATCGCGTCGAAATCGGGCGTGCCCAGCACCATGGCGGTGAGGTTGCGCGGCGCGCGGTCCAGGCGCATGGTCGCCTCGACTACGAAGCCCAGGGTGCCTTCGGCGCCGATGAACAGCTGGCGCAGGTCGTAGCCGGTGGCGTTCTTGATCAGGTCCTTGTTCAGCTCGAGCAGCTCACCCTTGCCGGTGACCACCTTCAGCCCGGCCACCCAGTTGCGGGTCATGCCGTAGCGAATCACCTTGATCCCGCCGGCGTTGGTACCGATATTGCCGCCGATCTGGCTGGAGCCGCTCGAGGCGAAGTCCACCGGGTAGTAGAGGCCCTGGTCCTCGGCGAACTGTTGCAACTGGCGGGTGACGACCCCCGGCTGGCAGACCACGGTACGGTCGAATTCGTTGAAGGCGAGGATTTGGTTCATGTAGTCGAAGGCCACCACCACCTCGCCATGGGCGGCCACGGCGGCGCCCGACAGCCCGGTACGCCCGCCCGACGGCACCAGGGCGACCTTGTGCCGGTTGGCCCAGCGCACGATGGCCTGCACCTGCTCGACGGACTTGGGGAAGACGATGGCGCTCGGCGCCGGCGGGTAGTGCTTGGTCCAGTCCTTGCCGTAGGCCTCGAGCGAGGCCGGGTCGGTGAGGACCTTGCCAGGGTCGACCAGGGTCATCAGCTCATCAATTACCACGGACTGGGTCATCGCCGGAACTCTCGACTTATTCATAGTCACCCTGAGCACGCTTCACCTGTCGGGATAAGCTCAGGTTGTGTCGCGTATGCTAGCATAGCCCTCCCGCCGTTCGTGCTAAGGCCGACGCCGCGCCGCTCCACTCTCCTCGCCATTTTTCTCCGGGATACAGGTTTACGCAGATGAGCAAGACTTCTCTCGACAAGAGCAAGATCAGGTTCCTTCTTCTTGAAGGTGTGCACCAGAACGCGGTCGATACCCTCAAGGCCGCCGGCTACACCAACATCGAATACCTCACTGGTTCGCTGCCGGAAGCCGAGCTGAAGGAAAAGATCGCTGATGCCCACTTCATCGGCATCCGTTCGCGCACCCAACTGACCGAAGAGATCTTCGACTGCGCGAAGAAACTGGTCGCGGTCGGCTGCTTCTGCATCGGCACCAACCAGGTTGACCTGGCAGCGGCCCGCGAGCGCGGTATCGCCGTGTTCAACGCCCCCTACTCGAACACCCGTTCGGTGGCCGAGCTGGTGCTGGCCGAAGCCATCCTGCTGCTGCGCGGCATCCCCGAGAAGAACGCTTCCTGCCACCGTGGCGGCTGGATCAAGAGCGCGGCCAACTCCTTCGAGATCCGTGGCAAGAAACTGGGCATCGTCGGCTACGGCTCGATCGGCACCCAGCTGTCGGTCCTGGCCGAGAGCCTGGGCATGCAGGTGTACTTCTTCGACCCGCTGACCAAGCTGCCGCTGGGCAACGCGGTACAGGTCACCAGCCTGCACGAGCTGCTGGGCCTGGCCGACATCGTCTCGCTGCACGTGCCTGAGCTGCCGTCCACCCAGTGGATGATCGGCGAGAAGGAAATCCGCGCGATGAAGAAGGGCTCGATCCTGATCAACGCCGCCCGTGGCACCGTGGTCGAGCTGGACCACCTGGCCGCCGCGATCAAGGACAAGCACCTGATCGGCGCCGCCATCGACGTGTTCCCGGTCGAGCCGCGCTCCAACGACGAAGAGTTCGAAAGCCCGCTGCGTGGCCTGGACAACGTGATCCTGACCCCGCACATCGGTGGTTCCACCGCCGAGGCCCAGGCCAACATCGGCCTGGAAGTGGCCGAGAAGCTGGTCAAGTACAGCGACAACGGCACCTCCGTGTCGTCGGTCAACTTCCCGGAAGTGGCCCTGCCGGCCCACCCAGGCAAGCACCGCCTGCTGCACATCCACGAAAACATCCCGGGCGTGCTCAGCGAGATCAACAAAGTGTTCGCCGAGAACGCCATCAACATCTCCGGTCAGTTCCTGCAGACCAACGAGAAAGTGGGTTACGTGGTCATCGACGTCGACGCCGAGTACTCGGACCTGGCCCAGGAGAAACTGCAGCACGTGAAGGGCACCATCCGCTCGCGCGTACTGTTCTGAGTTTCACTGCGTCAAGAAAAAGGGAGGCCCTGGTGGCCTCCCTTTTTTTATCAGCTAACGCCTGAAAACCGGATGGTCGCTACAAAAATCCACCAATACCACTATCACTCGTTTTTGCCCCCTCGCCACACAACCGTCTCACAGCCCTCCTAGCATGGCCCCATCTCTTCGATGAGGCCTTGCCATGAACAACGCCACTCCAGGCGCACAGATGAAAGTGCGCGGTATCCACAAGCGCTTCGGCGCCTTCACCGCACTCAACGACGTCTCCCTCGACATCGCCGCCGGCGAGCTGGTGTGCCTGCTCGGCCCGTCGGGCTGTGGCAAGACCACCCTGCTGCGCTGCATCGCCGGGCTCGAGCGCCAGGATCGTGGCACGCTGTACATTGGCGACCGCGATATCTCCGAGCTGCCGCCCCAGGCCCGCGACTACGGCATCCTGTTCCAGTCCTACGCGTTGTTCCCCAACCTCACCGTCGAAGCCAACATCGCCTACGGCCTGACCGGCAGCAATCGTGAGGCCTCGCGCCAGCGGGTCGGTGAAATGCTCGAACTGGTCGGCCTGACGGGCAGCGAAAAGAAATACCCCGGCCAGCTATCCGGCGGCCAGCAACAGCGCGTGGCCCTGGCCCGCGCCCTGGCGCCCTCACCGTCGCTGCTGCTGCTCGACGAGCCGATGTCGGCACTGGACGCGCGCGTGCGCGAGCACCTGTGCACCGAGCTGCGCCAACTGCAGCGCCAGCTGGGCATCACCACGCTGATGGTCACCCACAACCAGGACGAGGCCATGCTGATGGCCGACCGCATTGCCGTGATGAACAACGGCCAGGTCGAGCAGTACGCCACGCCCCAGGAAATCTACGACCAGCCGGCCACGCCGTTCGTCGCCGAATTCGTCGGCCAGGGCAACTGGCTGCCGTTCCAGCGCAGCGGCGACAGCCATGCCCAGGTCGGTGGCCTGCACATGCGCCTGGCAGCCAACGCCGCAGGAGCCAGCAGCGGCCGGCTGTTCTGCCGACCCGAGGCGATCACCGTCAACCCGGTGGTACACGAGGAAAACCTGTTCCCGGCCAAGGTTCGCGAGATCACCTTCCTCGGCAACCGCTGCCGCATGAGCTTCGAGTTCAAGGCCTTCCCGGGCCATGCGTTGCTCGCGGAGCTGGCGCCGGAGGCGATGCCGCGCCTGGGTTCGCAGGACATCTGGGTGGCCCTGCCGCCGCAGAGCCTGCAGGTGTTTGCCTGAGATGGCCGCGCCGATGACCCTGCCGCTCACCTCAACCAATGCCGCACCTCGCAGTGGTGTTGCCCTGGGGGACCGTCTGTTCGTGATCGGTGGCAAGAGCCTGCTGCTGATCCTGCTGGTGCTGGCGGTGCTGATGCCGTTGCTGGCGATCTTCTGGCGCGGCTTCAGCGCTGAAGCCGGGCAGGGCGGCGGCCTGCCAGCTGCCCGTGAACTGTTCGCCAGCGAGAACTTCCATTGGCTGCTCGGCAACAGCCTGTCGGTGGCCTTCACCGTCGCCGCCATCGTCGTGCCGCTGGCCTACCTGTTCGCCTATGCCCTGCAACGCACGCTGATCCCGGCCAAGGGCCTGTGGCGCGGCATCTCGCTGCTGCCGCTGCTGGCGCCGTCGATGCTGCCGGCCATCGCGCTGGTCTACCTGTTCGGCAACCAGGGCCTGCTGCGCGGGCTGCTCAGCGACAATATCTACGGCTTCTGGGGCATCGTCCTCGGCGAGGTCATCTACACCTTCCCCCACGCCCTGATGATCCTGCTCTCGGCGCTGTCGCTGGCCGACGCAAGGCTGTTCGATGCGGCCTCGAGCATGGGGGCGGGGCCGACGCGGGCGTTCTTCAGCATCACCTGGCCGGCCACGCGCCAGGCGGTGTTCGCCGCGTTCTGCCTGGTGTTCACCCTGACCATCACCGACTTCGGCGTGCCGGTCGTGGTGGGTGGGGATTACCAGGTGCTGGCCCTGGAAGCCTACAAGGCGGTGGTCGGCCAGCAACAGTTCGGTCGCGGCGCGCTGATCGGCATGGTGCTGCTGGTGCCGGCGCTGCTCAGCTTCGCCGTCGATGCCTGGTTGCGTCGCCGCCAGGGCGAGGCCATGAGCGGCCGCGCCCAGGTGTTCGAGCCCAAGCCTTCCAGGCTGCGCGATGGCTGCTTCCTGGCCATCGTGCTGCTGGTGTGCGCGGCACTGCTGGCGGTGATCGGCATGGCGGTGTACTCGTCGCTGGTCAAGTTCTGGCCGTACAACCTGTCGCTGTCGCTCAAGCACTACATGTTCGAGGACACCGCCGGTGGCGGCTGGCTGGCCTACCGCAACAGCGTGACCATGGCCATCGGCACCGCGCTGATCGGCAGCGTGGTGATTTTCACCGGCGCCTACCTGATGGAGAAGACCCAGGGGCAGCGCATGCTCAACCAGCTGCTGCGCTTGCTGAGCTTCATCCCGATGGCGGTGCCTGGCCTGGTGCTGGGCCTGGGCTACGTGTTCTTCTTCAACCTCAATGGCAACCCACTGCATGTGTTCTACGGCAGCATGGCGCTGCTGGTGGTGTGCACCATCGCCCACTACCTGACCACCGCGCAGATGACCGCCACCACCGCCCTGCGCCAGCTCGACGGCGAGTTCGAGGCCGCCGCGCTGTCGCTCAAGGCGCCGCTGTACAGGCACTTCATGCGGGTCACCGTGCCGATCTGCCTGCCGGCGCTGCTGGACATCATCCGCTACCTGTTCGTCTCGGCGATGACCACCGTGTCGGCGGCGATCTTCCTGTACAGCCCCGACACCATCCTCGCCGCCGTCGCCGTGCTGAACATGGACGACGCCGGCAACGTTGGCGGTGCCGCCGCCATGTCGACCCTGATCCTGCTTACCAGCGCTGCCGCATCCTTGCTGCTGGCCGCTGCCTCACGCGGCCTGCTGCGCCGCTCCCAGGCCTGGCGCCAGCGCGCGCCAGGCCATTGACCGACTGCCCACACTGATAGGAACCGCATCATGTTCAAGCCCCTCGCACTTGCCGCTGCCGTATCCGCCGTCTTCAGCCTGCAGGCCTCGGCCGCGACCCAGCTGACCGTCTACACCGCCCTCGAGGCCGAGCAGCTCAAGAGCTACAAGCAGGCCTTCGAAAAGGCCAACCCCGACATCGAGATCAAGTGGGTGCGTGACTCCACTGGCATCATCACTGCCAAACTGCTGGCCGAGAAGGAACGTCCGCAGGCCGACGCGGTGTGGGGCCTGGCCGCTTCCAGCCTGGCCATCCTCGACCAGAACGGCATGCTCGAAGCCTATGCGCCCAAGGACCTGGGCAAGATCTCGCCCAACTACCGCGACGCCGCCAACCCGCCGGCCTGGGTGGGCATGGACGTGTGGGCCGCGACCCTCTGCTTCAACACCGTCGAGGCCGAGAAGCAGGGCCTGAGCAAGCCGGTGAGCTGGCAGGACCTGACCAAGCCTGAGTACAAGGGCAAGATCGTCATGCCCAACCCGGCTTCGTCCGGCACCGGCTTCCTGGATGTGAGCGCCTGGCTGCAGACCTTTGGCGAACCGCAGGGCTGGGCCTACATGGATGCGCTGCACCAGAACATCGGCCAGTACGTTCATTCCGGCTCCAAGCCGTGCAAGCTGGCCGCCGCCGGTGAATTCCCGATCGGCATCTCGTTCGAATACCCGGCCGTGCAGCTCAAGCGCCAGGGCGCGCCGCTGGATATCGTGCTGCCCAAGGAAGGCCTGGGCTGGGAGATCGAAGCCACCGCAGTGATCAAGGGCTCGCCGAAGGCCGATGCCGCCAGGCGCCTGGCCGACTTCTCCGCCAGCCCCGCGGCCATGGAGCTGTACAAGGAGAACTTCGCCGTGCTCGCCGCGCCCGGCATCGCCAAGCCGCAGACCGAGTTGCCGGCGGACTACGAGCAGCGCCTGATCAAGAACGACTTCGCCTGGGCCTCGAAGAACCGCGACCAGATCCTCAGCGAGTGGCGCAAGCGCTATGACGGCAAGTCGGAAAAGGTCGCGCAGCAATAACGCGTCGACCTCATTGGCGGGTAAACCCGCTCCTATGGAACAACACGTAACCTATTGATTTAGCTTGACCCTGTGGGAGCGGGTTTACCCGCGAAGAATCCAGCGCGGTGTATGGCACCGGCTGCGCCGGTGTTCGCGGGTGAACCCGCTCCCACAGGGGACAGTTCCCAGCGCGACAACGCAGCCCAAAGGGCCTGCATGGGCAATGCAGGGGCCACAGGCATAAAAAAACCGGCGCACCAGGCGCCGGTTTTTTTATGCCGTCAGAGCCTCACAGCCCTTCGAGCATTGCCTTGTTGCGCACCGCGCCCTTGTCGGCGCTGGTGGCCAGCAGGGCGTAAGCCTTGAGCGCGGTGGTCACCTTGCGTGGACGCACCTCGGCCGGCTTCCAGCCCTTCTTGTCCTGCTCGACGCGACGTTCGGCCAGCTCTTCGTCGCTGACCAGCAGGTTGATCGAACGGTTGGGGATGTCGATCAGCACCTTGTCGCCATCGCGCACCAGGCCGATGGCGCCGCCCGCTGCCGCTTCCGGCGAGGCGTGGCCGATCGACAGGCCCGAGGTACCGCCGGAGAAACGACCGTCGGTGAGCAGGGCGCAGGCCTTGCCCAGGCCTTTGGACTTCAGGTACGAGGTCGGGTACAGCATCTCCTGCATGCCCGGGCCGCCTTTCGGGCCTTCGTAGCGGATGATGACGATGTCACCGGCCTGCACTTCGTCGGCGAGGATGCCGCGCACGGCGCTGTCCTGGCTCTCGAAGATCTTCGCGGTGCCTTCGAACACGTGGATCGACTCATCGACACCTGCGGTCTTCACCACGCAGCCGTCCAGGGCAATGTTGCCGTACAGCACGGCCAGGCCGCCTTCCTGCGAGTAGGCGTGCTCGAAGCTGCGGATGCAGCCGTTCTCGCGGTCATCGTCGAGGGTTTCCCAGCGGGTCGACTGGCTGAACGCGGTCTGCGTCGGGATGCCGGCCGGGCCTGCCTTGAAGAAGGTGTGCACGGCTTCGTCATCGGTCTGGGTGATGTCCCACTTGGCGATGGCTTCTTCCATGCTTGGGCTGTGCACGGTCGGCAGGTCGGTGTGCAGCAGGCCGCCACGGGCCAGCGAGCCGAGGATGCTGAAGATGCCGCCGGCGCGGTGCACGTCTTCCATGTGGTACTTCTGGATGTTCGGCGCCACCTTGCACAGCTGCGGCACCTTGCGCGACAGGCGATCGATGTCGCGCAGGTCGAAGTCCACCTCGCCCTCCTGGGCCGCGGCCAGCAGGTGCAGGATGGTGTTGGTCGAACCGCCCATGGCGATGTCGAGCATCATGGCGTTTTCGAACGCCTTGAAGTTGGCGATGCTGCGCGGCAGTACCGACTCATCGTTCTCGCCGTAGTAGCGCTTGCACAGCTCGACGATGGTGCGACCGGCGGTGAGGAACAGCTGCTCGCGGTCGGAGTGGGTGGCCAGGGTCGAGCCGTTGCCCGGCAGGGCCAGTCCCAGGGCTTCGGTCAGGCAGTTCATCGAGTTGGCGGTGAACATGCCGGAGCACGAACCGCAGGTCGGGCAGGCGCTGCGCTCGTACTCGGCGACTTTTTCGTCCGAGGCCGAGGAGTCGGCGGCGATGACCATGGCGTCGACCAGGTCCAGGCCGTGGCTGGCCAGCTTGGTCTTGCCAGCTTCCATCGGGCCGCCGGAGACGAAGATCACCGGGATGTTCAGGCGCAGGGCGGCCATCAGCATGCCGGGGGTGATCTTGTCGCAGTTGGAGATGCAGACGATGGCGTCGGCGCAGTGGGCGTTGACCATGTACTCGACGGCGTCGGCGATGATCTCGCGGCTGGGCAGCGAGTAGAGCATGCCGTCGTGGCCCATGGCGATGCCGTCATCCACGGCGATGGTGTTGAACTCTTTCGCCACGCCACCGGCGCGTTCGATCTCGCGGGCGACCAGCTGGCCCAGGTCCTTCAGGTGCACATGCCCCGGGACGAACTGGGTGAACGAGTTGGCGATGGCGATGATCGGTTTCTTGAAGTCTTCGTCCTTCATCCCGGTGGCGCGCCACAGGGCACGGGCACCGGCCATGTTGCGGCCTTGGGTGGAAGTCTTGGAACGATAATCAGGCATGGAGCGCTCCTGGCGGCTAAATCACGTCACGTAAATAGGGAGTGAGCTTCTCTTGTCCTGAAACGCCGAAGGCCGGTTGCCGCTGGCAAGGATGGGGGCCGAAGACCGCGCGGGATCGCCGCAGGCTCGACCAGAGCTCATAAACCCGCCGGGGATGTCTGGCGATGAATGGATCGATTCTACACCGCCGCGCCCGCGAGGGAATGGCGTTGTGATAATTGGCTGTCGCCAGCCCGCAAGGTAAAGGCCTTGGCGTGGTTCGGGCGGGTTTGGGTAGACTTGCGCGCTTCCTGTCCCACTGGCCAAAAGGATTTGCAATGCCAGCGCCTAGCCGCTCCTTATTGTTCTATGTCGTCATCGGCCTGATCCAGGGCCTGGTGTTGCTCGCCACCGTGAAGGGGCAGGGCGAGCTGCTCGGTTTCAACCTGTCGGTCGCCCTGTGCGCCGCGGTGGTGGTGGCCGGCGTGAACCTGCAACTGCTCGGCAGCGCGGTGCGCCAGCGTGGCACCGGCTGGCTGGTGCTGGGCCTGACCCTGCTGATCAGCGGGATCAGTGCCTGGGTCCTGGATAGCGGGCGCATGGGCTGGCTGCAGCAGACCTGGTTCCTGGCCGCCATCGTGCTGGGCTATATCGGCACCGCGTTCATTCTTGCCTGGCCGACCCGAGAAAATGGGCGGCCGCGCTATGAGGACCTGTTCCGGCATGCCTGGAACAACGTGTTCATTCTTTTCCTGGCGCAACTGTTGACCGGCCTGTTCTGGCAGTTGCTGTGGTTGTGTGCGTTGCTGTTCGGCATGCTCGGCATACCGCAGGTCACGGATGTAGTGGAGTCCCCGGTGTTTCTCTGGCTGGTGCTGCCGGTGGTGTTCTCCCTGGGGATGCGCATGGGGCGGGACAACGAGAAGGTCATCGGGTTGTTGCGCGGCATTCTGTTGACACTCTGTCGCTTCCTGTTGCCGTTGAGTGCGCTGATCGCCGTGGTGTTCACCCTGACACTGCCCTTCAGCGGCCTGCAGCCGGTGTGGGACACGGGTTATTCGACCGCTCTGCTGTTGGTGCTGGCAGGTATCAACCTGTTCCTGGCCAATGGCGTGTTTCAGGACGGCCATCAGGGCAATGCCTATCCTGCGCCGCTCAAACGCTTGGTCGAAGCCAGCCTGTTCTGCCTGCCGGTACTGGTGGGCCTGGCGGCTTATGCCAGCTGGATGCGCATCGACCAGTACGGCCTGACCCCGTCGCGCATCATGGCCATGCTGTTGGTGGGTGTGATGCTGGCGCACAGCCTGGCGGCGGTGTGGGCGGTGGTGAGCTCACGGCAGGCCTGGCTGAATAGCCTGCGGCTGAGCAACCCGTTGATCGCCTTGCTCAGCGCGGTGCTGATAGTGCTGTTCTACACACCGTTGCTCGACCCGCAGGTGTTGAGTGCGAAGAGTCAGGTCGAGCGCCTGCTCGGTGGACGCACGCCAATCACCGAGTTCGATGCCGGGACCTTGTACCGCGACCTCGGTCAGCCTGGGCGTGCAGCCTTCGAGCAACTGGAGAAGCGGCTGGAAACCGATGAACTGTTCGATGCGGGGCGCCGCGAGCAATTGCTGGGGTTGATGGCGCAGGTGCGTCGGCCGGAGGTGGTCGAAACCCATGGTCCGAAGTTCGAGTGGCTGGGGCCTGTGCAATCCACCAGCGAGTCACTGGCCGACTCGACCCTTGGACAAAGCCAGTGCGGTGGTAAGGGATGCTATTTGTGGGCGGTCGATCTGGATGGTGATGGGCACAATGAAGTGCTGATGATCCCCCGGCACACCTATGCATCGAGTGTGTTCGTGTTCACCTGGGAGGAGCGCGAGTGGCGTGAGGTGGGCAGCCTGAGCGGCCGGATGGAAAACCTCGAGGGCCTGGCCAAGGGGATTCGCGAGGGTGCGGTGAAACTGGTGGCTCCGCGTTACAAGACGCTCAGTATTGATGGGCAGGAACTGGTGCCGGACTTCAGGCGATAGTGGTTGACGGGCATGAGCGTGAGCGTTTGAGGGAGCCGGGGCCGCTCTGCGGCCCTTTCCGGCCGGTCCGACGCCTCGGCAAGGCCGCTCCTACAGTGACCGCGTAATCAACCACTGTAGGAGCGGCCTTGTGCCGCGAAAGGCTGCGCAGCAGCCTCAAACAAACGTTGCTTAGCTGTTGGGCAGCAACCGGCAGGTGATGCTCTTGATGTAGCGGGTCTCGGCGATCGCCGGGTGCACCGGGTGGTCCGGTCCCTGGCCGCCGCGCTCGAGCAGTTGCAGGTTGCGGTCCAGGTGGCGGGCGCTGGTCAGCAGGATGTTGTTCAGGTCGTCCTCGGGCAGGTGCATCGAGCACGAGGCGCTGACCAGGATGCCATCCTTGTTCAGCATGCGCATGGCCTGTTCATTGAGGCGGCGGTAGGCGGCCTCGCCGTTCTTCAGGTCTTTCTTGCGCTTGATGAAGGCGGGCGGGTCGGCAATGATCACGTCGAAACGCTCTTCGGCGGCCTTCAGCTCGCGCAGCGCTTCGAACACGTCACCTTCGATGCAGGTCAGCTTCTCGCTGATGCCGTTCAGCGCGGCGTTGCGCTCGACACCGTCGAGGGCGAAGCCGGAGGCATCCACGCAGAACACTTCGCTGGCGCCGAATGCGCCGGCCTGCACGCCCCAGCCACCGATGTAGCTGAACAGGTCCAGCACGCGCTTGCCCTTGACGTAGGGGGCCAGGCGGGCGCGGTTCATGCGGTGGTCGTAGAACCAGCCGGTCTTCTGGCCTTCGCGCACCGGGGCCTCGAACTTCACGCCGTTTTCTTCCAGCGCGACCCAGTCTGGTACTTCGCCGTAGACGGTCTCGACATAGCGGCCGAGGCCTTCGGCGTCGCGGGCGGCGGAATCGTTCTTGAACAGGATGCCGCTTGGTTTCAGGACCTGGACCAGGGCGGCGATGACGTCGTCCTTGTGCGCGTCCATGGTGGCCGAGGCCAGTTGCACCACGAGGATGTCGAAGAAGCGGTCGACCACCAGGCCCGGGAGCAGGTCGGAGTCGCCGTAGACCAGGCGGTAGCACGGCTTGTCGAACAGACGCTCGCGCAGTGACAGGGCGACGTTCAGGCGGTGCACCAGCAGCGACTTGTCCAGCGGCAGCTTGATGTCGCGCGACAGCAGGCGGGCGCAGATCAGGTTGTTCGGGCTCATCGCCACCACACCCAGGGGCTTGCCGTTGGCGGCTTCGAGGATGGCCTGCTGGCCCGCCTTCAGGCCTTGCAGCGGGGTCGCGGCGACGTCGACTTCATTGCTGTAGACCCACAGATGGCCGGCGCGCAGGCGGCGGTCGGCATTGGCTTTGAGGCGAAGGCTGGGCAGGGACATGACGTCGCTCCGGGAAAAAAGAGCGGGAGTATACCGTGTTGGCCAAGGCTTCGCTGTGGGGCGCGACCAAACGTTGGCATCATCGCGGGGCTAAAGAAATTCTTGGATCCAACGATCCACTGATAGTTACCCTGCCGGCGTACAGGGTTAGAATCCCCCGTCCCCAGCGAGAATGCACGAATGTCCCAGGAACTTACCGCCGAACAGATCCAGCAAGCCCTGCAGGGCATCACCATCCCGCCGCAGCCGCAGATCATGGTCGACCTGCAGTTCGAGCAGTACATGCCCGACCCGGACCTCGAGACCATCGCCAAGCTGATCAGCCAGGATCCGGGCTTGTCTGGCGCCCTGCTGAAACTGGTCAATTCGGCGCAGTTCGGCCTGGCGAACAAGATCGGCTCGATCCAGCGCGCGGTGAACCTGCTGGGCAGCCGCTCGATCATCAACCTGATCAACGCCCAGTCGATCAGGGGCGAGATGAGCGACGAGACCATCGTCACCCTCAACCCGTTCTGGGACACCGCCCAGGACGTGGCCATGACCTGCCTGACCCTGGCCAAGCGCACCGGTATCCAGGCGGTGGACGAGGCCTACACCCTGGGCCTGTTCCACGACTGCGGCGTGCCGCTGATGCACAAGCGCTTCCCCAACTACATGGAAGTGCTGGAAGAGTCCTACGCCAAGGCCAATGACGAGATTCGCGTGGTGGACACCGAGAACCGCGTGTTCAACACCAACCACTCGGTGGTCGGCTATTTCACCGCCAAGTCCTGGCGCCTGCCGGAGCACATCAGCGCCGCCATCGCCAACCACCACAACGCCCTGGCGGTGTTCCGTGACGAGTCCTCGCGCAATACCCAGACCCAGCTGAAGAACCTGCTGGCGGTGCTGAAGATGTCCGAGCACATCTGTGCGTCCTACCGCGTGCTGGGCAACCAGACCGTGGACCACGAGTGGGAGATGGTCGGACCGCTGGTGCTGGAATACATCGGCCTGACCGAATACGACTTCGAGCAGCTCAAGCAGGACATCCGCGAATCGGGCGGGCACTGAGCCATGCCGGAACTGCCAGAGGTCGAGACGACGCGGCGCGGCATCGCGCCCCATCTGGAAGGCCAACGGGTCAGCCGCGTGGTGGTGCGCGACCGGCGCCTGCGCTGGCCGATCCCGGAAGACCTCGACGTGCGTCTGTCGGGGCAGCGCATCGTCAGCGTCGAGCGCCGCGCCAAGTACCTGCTGATCAACGCCGAGGTCGGCACCTTGATCAGCCACCTGGGCATGTCGGGCAACCTGCGCCTGGTCGAACTGGGCTTGCCAGCGGCCAAGCACGAACATGTGGATATCGAGCTCGAGTCGGGGTTGATGCTGCGTTACACCGACCCGCGCCGCTTCGGGGCCATGCTCTGGAGCCTCGACCCGCTCAACCACGAATTGCTGATACGGCTGGGGCCGGAGCCGCTGACCGACCTGTTCGACGGCGAGCGGCTGTTCCTGCTGTCGCGGGGTCGGTCGATGGCGGTCAAGCCGTTCATCATGGACAACGCGGTGGTGGTGGGGGTGGGTAACATCTACGCGACCGAAGCGCTGTTCGCCGCCGGGATCGACCCGCGCCGCGAGGCGGGCGGGATCTCCCGGGCGCGCTACCTGAAGCTGGCGATCGAGATCAAGCGGGTGCTGGCGGCGGCCATCGAGCAGGGTGGGACCACCCTGCGCGACTTCATCGGTGGCGATGGCCAGCCGGGGTATTTCCAGCAGGAACTGTACGTTTATGGGCGCGGTGGCCAGCCTTGCAAGCTGTGTGGTACCGAGCTGCGCGAAGTGAAGCTGGGGCAGCGGGCGAGCGTGTTCTGCCCGAAATGCCAGCGTTAAGTGACATGCGAGCCCTGTGGGAGCGGGTTTACCCGCGAAGAAGGTGGCGCGGAGGATGGCACCGGCTTCGCCGGTGTTCGCGGGTGAACCCGCTCCCACAGGATTTTTGCTGCCTCAAGGGGTAGCAGGGGATCTGTAGGAGCGGGCTTGCCCCGGGCCGGATCAGTCGACTACCGCCGCCTGCCCTACACCCCTGGGGTCACTGGCCGCCTCCACGGTCCCGGCAGCCTTGTCCCAATACAGCACCTGCTGGTTGCCATAGTTACGCCCCACATCCTTCAACCTATACCCGCGCGCCTGCAGCTCGGCTTTTTGTGCGGCGCTGAACGTCCCCGGCTCATGCTCCACCACATCCGGCAGGTACTGATGGTGATAGCGCGGCGTCGCCGGCCACTCGGCCACCGGCCGCCCTTCGAGGAACCCCATCACCGACAGCAGCACCATGCTCGGAATCCGGCTGCCGCCGGGCGTGCCGAAGCTGGCGAACTGGCTTGGGCTTTCGATGAAGGTCGGGCTCATGCTCGACAAGGGCCGCTTGCCCGCCGCCACTGCGTTGGCCTGGCTGCCGGCCAGTCCATAGCTGTTGCTGCCGGTGGGATCGGCGGCAAAGTCGTCCATCTCGTTGTTCAGCACCACGCCGGTGCCGGGCACGCTGAACGCCGCGCCGAACGGCAGGTTGACCGAGAGCGTGGCGGAAACCGCATTACCGTCGGCGTCGATCACCGTGAAGTGGGTGGTGTGGTCGCCCTCGCGCCAGGCCGGTGAGGGGGGAAGGGCGCTGCTGGGGGTGGCTTGGTGCACGTCGATGCTGTCGGCCAGGCCGGTCAGGTACTGGCGCCCCAGCAGGCGGTTGATGGGGTTCGCCACGTAGTCCGGGTCGCCCAGCAGCCCGCGGTCGCGGTAGGCCCGGCGCAGTACTTCGATCACATAATGGCTGCGCTGCACCGGTTCGGCGCTCTGCCAGGGCAGGCGCTGGAGCATGGCCAGGCTCTGGGCCAGGGCCACGCCACCAGCCGAGGGCGGCGGGCTGCTGATCAGCTCGCGCTGGTCGGCCAGTGGATAACGCAGTGGCTCGCGCCAGGCGGTGCGGTAGCCGGCGAGGTCATCGAGGGTCCAGACACCGCCGGCCTGGCGCACGCCTTCGACCAGGCGGTGGGCCGTCGGGCCTTGATAGAAACCGTCGCGGCCGTGTTCGGCCATGGCCTGCAGGGTCGCGGCCAGTTCCGGCTGGCGAATCACCGTGCCTAGCGCCGGTACGTCATTGTCGGCAAGGAACAACCGGGCGCTTTCGGCATTGTCGCGCAGGGCACTCAGGCGCATGGTGGCGCGGTCACGGTAGATGCGGTCGACGGCAAAGCCCTGGTTGGCCAGGCGAATGGCCGGGGCCAGGCTGTCCTTGAGCGGCAGCCTGCCGTGGGTCGCGGCCAGGTCGGCCAGCGCCTGGGGCAGGCCCGGGATCGCCGCGGCCAGTGGGCCATTGACCGACAGGCCCGGCTGTACCTTGCCGTCCTTTAGATACATGTCGGCCCGGGCGGCGGCCGGGGCGCGCTCGCGGGCGTCGAGGAAGGCATAGCGTGGGCTGTCGGCGCTCTCGCGCAGAAGGAAGAACCCGCCACCGCCAAGGCCGGAGCCGTAGGGCTCGACAACGGCCAGCGTGGCGCCGATGGCCACGGCGGCATCGAAGGCGTTGCCGCCCTGCTGCAGGATCTGCCTTGCCGCCGCGGTGGCTTCACCGTGCGGGCTGGCGATCGCCGCCTGGCCTGGCCCGGCGGCCAGGGCGCCATGGGCCAGTAGCGCCAGGAGGGCGCCGAGGGCTGCGTGGCGGAGCGCGGCGACGAACGGCATCAGGCCTTGCCGGTGATCCGGCGGTACTTGGCCATCAGCTCGTCTTCGGTTTCCGGGTGGGCTTCATCCAGGGGGATGCAGTCCACCGGGCAGACCTGCTGGCACTGGGGCTCGTCGTAGTGGCCGACGCACTGGGTGCACAGGTTCGGGTCGATCACGTAGATCTCCTCGCCTTGCGAGATGGCGGCGTTCGGGCACTCGGGTTCGCAGACGTCGCAGTTGATGCAATCGTCGGTGATGATCAGGGACATGGAGACTCCGGCCGGGGCGTTGGGCCCGGGCATGTTTCAAAGCGATGGGCACAATTGTGCCGGATTCGCGCCCGCAGTGCACGCGGGCGCGACATCGTGACCGCGCGGCTTACTTGCGAAAGCGCTCAGTCAGCGCATCGGCCACGGCGGGGTGGACGAACTTGCTGATATCACCGCCCAACGCGGCGATTTCCCGGACCAACGTCGAGGAAATGAACGAATAGCGCTCGGATGGCGTAAGGAACAGGCTCTCGACGTCCGGCGCCAGTTGGCGGTTCATGTTGGCCAGCTGGAACTCGTATTCGAAGTCGGACACCGCGCGCAGGCCGCGCAGGAACACATTGGCGTTCTGTTCCTTGGCAAAATGCGCCAGTAGCGAGGAGAAGCCGATGACCTCGACATTGGGCAGGTGCTTGGTGACCTCGCGGGCCAGCGCTACCCGCTGTTCCAGGGGGAACAGGGGGTTTTTCTTGGGGCTGGCCGCCACGGCAATGATCACGTGGTCGAACAGGCGCGAAGCGCGCTCGACCAGGTCGCCATGGCCTTTGGTAATGGGGTCGAAAGTACCCGGGTACAACACTCGGTTCATCGCGTCATCCTGGCTGGAGTGCGTTGGGGAGTCGGATGGTAGCGCAGCGATTGAGCTCGGCCAAGTCGCGTGGCTGGTCGATGGCACTATAGACAGCATGGCTATTGGCTGTCATGCGCGGATGCCAGGCGGCCGACCAGCGCCTCGCTGAGCAGGGCGGTCAGGGCATAGACCGACAGCTGCGGGTTGGCGCCGATGCTGGTGGGGAACAGCGAACCGTCGTGGATCGACAGGTTTTCCAGCTGGTGATGCCGGCCCAGGCTGTCGCACACCGCCTGCCGAGGATCCTCGCCCAGGGCGCAGCCGCCCATGACGTGGGCGCTGCCCAGGCGCATGCGGTGGAGTTCCAGGGGCAGGCTGTCGATCAACGCCTTGGCCTGTTCCGGGTTATCGACATACCGGGCATCGCCATGCACCGGCAGCACCCGGCGAGCACCGGCGGCGAACTGGATCTGCGCCATGCTGTGCCAGGCCCGGCGCAGCCCGTCGCGCAGGTAGTCGGTGACCGGGTAGTCGAGCACCGGCGAGCCATCGCTACGCAATTCCACCTGGCCGCCGGGGCTGTCCGGGTGAAAACCGTCGCGCAGCAGCGCCAGCATCACATGGGTATGGGGCAGCTCGGCCATGCGCAGGGCATTGTCCTGGCCATGGCCGCCGAGCAGGGTGCTGGCCAGGGCCGGGTGCAGCGGCGGGACTTCGAGCTTGTAGCCGACCGGGCCGGTGACGCCGTCCTGCCACTGGAACTGGTCGCTGTAGATCGACTGCGGCGCGCCGTAGTACGGGTCGATCTTCTCCTCGAACTGCGCGGCGCTGAAGTTGACCAGGTGCAGGAAGGTGCGCTTGCCCAGGCGCTGGTGAGGGTCGGGTGCGTCGGAGCGCAGCAGCAGGGCCGGGCTGTTGATGCCGCCGCCGGCCAGTACGTAGTGACGGGCGCGCACCCGAACCTGGCGGCCCGTGGGCTGGATCCCCTGGGCGTCCAGGGCCTGGCATTGCAGGTGGTCGATGCGTTGGCCGTCGTGGCTGAAGCGTTCGGCGCGGGCCAGGTAGAGCAGTTCGCCGCCTTGCTCGAGGGTGGCCGGAATGCTGGTGACCAGCATCGACTGCTTGGCGTTGACCGGGCAGCCCATGCCGCAGTAGCCCAGGTTCCAGCAGCCACGCACGTTGCGCGGGATCACCGCCCAGCGCAGGCCGAGCGCCTCGCAGCCGCGTCGCAACACGTCGTTGTTGGCATTGGGCGGCATCATCCAGGGGCTGATGCCCAGGTGCTGCTCCATGCGTTCGAACCAGGGCTTCAGGCTGTCGCTGTCCAAGCCCTTGACGCCATGTTCGCGGGCCCAGTGCTCCAGGGTCTGTGGCGGTGTGCGGAAACTCGAGGTCCAGTTGACCAGGGTGGTGCCGCCCACCGCCCGGCCCTGCAGGATGGTGATGGCGCCGTCCTTGCTCAGGCGGCCCAGGCCTTCCTGGTAGAGGTCGGCATAAGCTTCGTGTTCCAGCAGGTGGAAGTCGCTGCTGGTCTTCAGTGGGCCCTCCTCGATCAGCAGTACCTTGAGGCCGGCCGCGCTCAGCCGTTCGGCGGTAGTGGCGCCGCCCGCACCGCTGCCGATCACGGCGACGTCGGCTTCGAGGCTCAGGTCCTGCGCCAGGCGCGAGCCATCGTGGGTGATCCAGCCTCGAGCGAGGCCTTGGCGAAAGGGGTCGGGGACGGGCATTGGCTTCCCTTTTTATTTTGCGAGTCGGCGGTTCGTGGGAGCGGGCTTGCCCCGCGAAGCAGGCAGCGCTGTGCCTGGCACCGGCTTTGCCGGTGTTCGCGGGGCAAGCCCGCTCCTACAGGAGTATGTGACAGGTCAGACCTTCGGCGGCCCTGGATAGCCGCAGGCTGCCCAGGCCTCGGGGCGTTCGTACCAGGCCATGAGCAGCAGTTGCAGCAGCGAGGCATGGCCCTGGCGCAGCAGGTTCAGCGAACTGTCACGCCAGCGTTCGAGAAAGCGGTCCAGCTCTGTATCCGTGGCGCCGGCCCAGCCGCCCCAGATGCCGGTCAGCGGCCCTCGGGTCAGCGGCAGGGTGAGCACGTCGAACAGTTGCCGGGTCAGCTTGAGCATGGCGGGCGACAGCGCCGCCAGCTTGTGGTCGAGGCTGTGCAGCACCAATTCGGTGGAAGCCAGGGTACCCGCCAGCACGACGGGTATCAGGGCCTGCAGCAGCGGCAGGTCGTCATCACGCAGGACCTGATAACCGGGCGAGGCCGCCTGCGGCGTACAGCCGACCAGGCTGGTTGCACCCAGGAACAGGCTGGCGCCGAAGCTGAACCTGAGCAGGTCGCGACGATGCATGAGGCGCCTGCGCTCAGCGGATGAACAGCTTGTAGACCAAGCGCTGCAAGGCTTTGCCATAGGGCGGGTAGATCGTCTTGGCGGCATTGATGCGCTGCTTGGCCAGCACGGCCTTGGCCTTGCTGAAGGTCAGGAAACCCTCGTGGCCATGGTAGTGGCCCATGCCGGACGGGCCGACGCCGCCGAACGGCAGGTCGTCCTGGGCCACATGCAGCAGGGTGTCGTTGAGGCAGACGCCGCCTGAGTGGGTGTCGCGCAGTACCCGTGCCTGCTCACCTTTGTCATAGCCGAAATAGTAGAGCGCCAGGGGCCGGGGGCGCTGGTTGATGTAGGCCAGGGCGTCGTCCAGGCGGTCGTAGGGCACCAGCGGCAGCAAAGGGCCGAAGATCTCGTCCTGCATCACCTGCATGCCGTCGTGCACCTGCAGCAGCAGGTGTGGCGGCAGATGGCGGCCCTGGCGGGGCTCGTCGGGGTAGAGGTCGAGCACCTGGGCGCCTTGCTCAAGGGCATCGTCGAGCAGGCGATTGAGGCGACCGAGCTGCCGCTCGTTGATGATCGCGCTGTAGTCGGGGTTGTCGGTCAGGCGCGGATAGAAGCGATGCACGGCGCGCCGGTAAGCCTCGGCGAAGGCGTCCAGGCGTTCGCGGGGCACCAGCACGTAGTCGGGGGCGACGCAGGTCTGCCCGGCATTGAGGGTCTTGCCGAAGGCGATGCGTTCGGCGGCGGTGTCCAGCGGCACATCGGCCGAGACGATGGCCGGCGACTTGCCGCCCAGCTCCAGGGTCACCGGGGTGAGGTTCTGCGCGGCGGCCAGCATCACATGGCGGCCGACGCTGGTGGCCCCGGTGAACAGCAGGTGGTCGAACGGCAGGCGGGCGAAGGCCTGGCCGACCTCCACCTCGCCCAGTACTACACTGACCAGGTCGCTGGGGAATACACGCCCAAGCAGGTCCTTGATGGCCTGCCCGCTGGCGGGCGTGGACTCGCTGAGCTTGAGCATCACCCGGTTGCCGGCGGCCAGGGCACCGGTTAGCGGGCCGATGGCGAGGAACAGCGGGTAGTTCCACGGCACGATGATCCCCACCACCCCCAGTGGCTGGTACTCGATCCGCGCGCTGGCGGGCTGGAAGGCCAGGCCGACCTTGCGCCGCGAGGCGCGCATCCAGCGCCCCAGCTGTTTTTCCGCGTCGCGCAGGCCGAGGACCGACGGCATCAGCTCGGCGATCAGGGTCTCGTCGCGGCTGCGGCCGCTGAAGTCGGCGTCGATGGTCGCGATCAGCGTCTCCTGCTCGGCCAGCAGCGCCTCACGCAGGCTTTTCAGCCACTGCCGGCGTTGCGCGGCCGGGGGCATCGGGTTGTCGGCGAAGGCCCGACGCAGGGCGTCGAACGTCGCTTGCAGGTCGAGGTCGGATTGCACAGGGGGGAGGACGGCAGGCGAGGTCATGGCGGCTCCGGGGGGTGACAAGTGAATAGAGCATATACTCTAATTGGTACGATGGTGCACTCTTTTTCACCTGGCCGGCGGTGCACCCGACCTACGGGAAGCCGTAAGATGGGTCCGATCAATCAAGCTGGAGACTGGAGCTGAGCATGGCCCCGCGCATGAAGACCCGAGAGCGCATCGTGCAGAGCAGCCTGGAGCTGTTCAACCAGCAGGGCGAGCGTTGCGTCAGCACCAACCACATTGCCGCGCACATGGAAATCTCGCCCGGCAACCTGTACTACCACTTCCCCAACAAGCAGGCGATCATCGCCGTGCTGTTCAACCAGTACGAAGAACTGGTCGACAGCTTCCTGCGCCCGCCCCAGGGCCGCATCGCCACCGTCGAGGACAAGCGCTTCTACCTCAAGGCGCTGCTGGCGGCGATGTGGAACTACCGTTTCCTGCACCGTGACCTGGAGCACCTGCTCGACAGCGACCCGGAGCTGGCCGCCCGTTACCGGCGTTTCTCGCGGCGCTGCCTGCTGCAGGGGCAGGCGATCTACCGGGGCTTTGTCGAGGCTGGCATCCTGAGCATGGACGGCCCGCAGATCGAGTCGCTGACCATCAACGCGTGGATCGTGCTGACCTCCTGGGTGCGTTTTCTCAGCACCACCCGCGAGCATTGCGCGCACCTGGGTGAAGAAGCGTTCATGCGCGGCGTCTATCAGGTGGTGGTGCTGGAACTGGGGTATGTCACCCCAGGCTCGCGTGCCGCGGTGCAGGCGTTGTGCGATGAGTTCCACGTTCCTTTCAACCAGGCCCTGGAGCAGTGAACCGGGGTCTTCGAGCCATTCATCAGGAGATTGTCATGCCCCTTGCGCAACTGATCACCCCGCAACAGCTGGCCGAATGCCTGGACGCGCCCGGCCTGGTGATCCTCGATTGCCGCTTTGCCCTGGAGGACGTCGACTACGGCCAACGCAGCTATGCCGAGGGGCATATCGCCGGGGCGCATTTCGCCGACCTTGAGCGTGACCTGAGCGGGCCGGTGGTCAAGGGCCGCACGGGGCGTCACCCGTTGCCCGATCCGCAGCGGCTGGTGGAACGCCTGCGCGAGTGGGGTGTGGACAACGACAGCCAGGTGGTGCTCTACGACGATGGCCCCGGCGCCTTCGCCGCCCGCGCCTGGTGGCTGCTGGCCTGGCTGGGCAAGCGCGAGGCGGTGTTCATCCTCGACGGCGGCCTCAAGGCCTGGCACGCCGCCCACCTGCCACTGAGCCTGGATTCGCCGGCGCGCCGAGAGGGAACGTTCAGTGGCGATCCGGACATGAAGCTGCTGATCGACGCCACGCACCTGGGCAAGCGCCTGGACGATCCGGCACTGACCCTGATAGATGCCCGCGGGCTGCCGCGTTTCCTTGGCGAGGTGGAACCGATCGACCCGGTGGCCGGGCACATCCCGGGCGCCAAATGTGCGGCGTTCACCGACAATCTTGGAGCCGACGGGCGCTTCCTGCCGACCGACAAGCTGAAGCAGCGTTTTGCCGAAAAGCTGGCCGGTCGTTCGCCGGAGGATCTGGTGGCCTATTGCGGCTCTGGCGTGACCGCCTGCCACAACCTGTTTGCCCTGGCGCTGGCGGGGTATCCGCTGGGGCGGCTGTATGCCGGGTCGTGGAGTGAGTGGATCAACGATCCGCAGCGTGGCGTGGCGACTGG